>JAASTF010000043.1 GCA_021767525.1 Paracoccaceae bacterium | reverse complement strand
CAGCCGCTTTCCAGGTAGCCCGCCAACTGGTCGAAGCTTTCGATCGGGCCGCCGCCGGATTGAGGGATGGACATGGGATGGCTCTCCGACCTTGTTTCTGCAAACGGCGCTATGGGTGCGACGAATTGTGGTCGCTGTCAATGTAGACGGGGCCGGCTTTTTTGCCAGATCGTGACGGGCGCCTGTGCGCCACCGCGCAATTCCGCCAACATTTTCGGAGTGTCCAGGCCCGGTAACCGCGCAAAGGCATCGAACAGCGCATCCGCCCCTTCGGCGTTCACCGGAATGTTCAGCGGCGCCTCGCCCGGTGCCGTCAGGCGCCACACCGGCGGCTGCCGCGTCGGGTCCAGCTCCAGCCGGTCAAGCTCGGACAGGGCGATGGCGCCGCCGCCATACGGGCCCAGCCAGGCCACCGCGCCCTCGTCGACCGTGACGACGCCCGGACCGCCCCCACCCGAATGAAACCGCGCACGGCGGATGCCCGCCCAGGCCAGCAGCAGCCCGATCGGCAAAAGCGCCCAGCCGACCCAACCCAGGATGCCGCGCGCCGCCAGCGCCCACCAAAGGCCCAGCCCCGCCAGCGCGGCACCGATCAAGGCATCGCGCCATTGCGCCAGCGCGGCGGCGGCCTCGGGTCGGATCAGGCTCATGTCGGCGGCCCCAGCGTCAGCGGGCTGCGCAGCATCGCGATGTCGTATGAACCGATGCGCACAAATCCGATCCTTTCGTAAACACGCGCCGCCCGTTCACTGGCCGCGAACAGGATGGCGCGGGCCGCGCCCCGCGACGCAACGTGGCGCAACAGGCCCGCCACAACGCGCCCGCCACGCCCGCGCTGGCGCAAATGGGGCGGCACATAGACGCCCCCGACCTGCACCGCCGCGCCCGCCTGCGCGGTAATTGCGGCCATAGCCACCGGCGCGCCGTCCTCGATCAACAGGTGCGTCCGCCCCTGCGCAAGCGCCAGGGCCGCCCGGTCAGCGGCCATTTGCGCGGCCGCATCGGGCGCGGCCAGGCCGGTTTCGACGGAAAACGGCGCGAACCATTCGGTCAGAAGATCACGATCCTCGGGGCCGACTGGCCGCGTCTCGACCGCGTCGCACAACACGTCCGCGATCTGCAACGCATAAAGCGGCTCGGTCCGCCGCAACTGCCAGGCATCCGACGGCACCGGCAACGCATCGAGGATCAGCCCAACCTGGTCCGACGCCCCTGTCATGCCCTGCAACCGATAGCCTTGCAGCAGATGCGCATAGGTCTGCGCCTCGGTCTTTTTCAGGCCGGGCAATTGGCACATCAACATGCCGCCATTGGCGCAGCCGAAAACGCCCGTGATCCCGTCGCCGGTTTCGCGCAAAAAGTAATGCGTGCCATAGGGATGGTCGGTATTGCCGATGCCGTGGGCCTCGAGATTGCCCAGAAGGAACATCGAGGTTTCGATATGCGCTTCCAGAAAGGCCGCAATGGCGATCGCGTCTTCGGGGCCGGCCTTGCGGATCATCGCCAATCCCCCAAGGCCATCTGCCACAAGGTCATCGCGGCCACCGCCGCCGTGTCGGCGCGCAGGATGCGCGGGCCCAGGCTGACCGCATGTGCGAAAGGCAGATCGCGCAGGCGGGCGCGCTCGGCCTCGGAAAAGCCGCCTTCGGGGCCGATCAGGATGGCCCAGGGGCCTGCCGCAGCGGCCCTATCCGGCAGGCCGGACAGCTCGCCCGAAAGCGCCTCGTCACAGAACATCAGCTGGCGGGTTTGGTCCCAGCCATCCAGCACGCGGTCCAGCCGTTGCAGATCGTCCACCTGCGGCACGAAGGTACCGCCGCATTGTTCCGCCGCCTCGACCGCGTGGGCCTGCAGGCGGTCCTGCCGGATACGTTCGGCATTGGTGAACTCGGTCTGCACCGGGCAGATGCGCGCGGCACCCATCTCGGCGGCCTTTTCCACGATGAAATCGGTGCGCGCCTTCTTGATCGGCGCGAACAGCAGCCACAGGTCGGGCGGCATTTGCAACGGCCGCGTCTGGTGCGCGCAAGTCAGCTCGCCCGCGCGCTTGGCCGCGCGTGTCACATGGGCCAGCCATTCGCCATCGCGCCCGTTGAACAGCAGCACCGCCGCGCCCTCGCCCTGGCGCATGACGCCGAACAGGTAATGCGCCTGATCACGATCCAAAGCGACGCATTGCCCCGCCCCCAGCGGGTGATCTACATAAAGGCGGATTTTCGCAGTCGATGTCATGAGGCCGACCATATGACCACACCCGACCGGACGCCAGAGGCCAGCGACACCCAGGGCCAGGTGGCCGACGCCTATACCGGCAACTGGGTCGACCGGCGCGCGCCCGCCTGGTCGCGGCCCTATTTGCGGCTTAGCCGCGCGGACCGGCCCATCGGCACGTGGCTGCTGCTGATCCCCTGCTGGTGGGGGCTGGCGCTGGCCATCCTGCATGACGGCCAGCCGCGCTGGTTCGATGCGTGGATATTCGTCGGCTGCGGCATCGGCGCCTGGCTGATGCGCGGGGCGGGCTGCACCTGGAACGACATCACCGACCGCGATTTCGACGGCTCGGTGGCACGCACCGCAAGCCGCCCGATCCCGTCGGGGCAGGTCAGCGTGAAACAGGCGCTGGCCTGGCTGGTCGTGCAATCGCTGCTGGCCTTTTGCATCCTGCTGACCTTCAACACCGCCGCGATCATCATGGGGATCGTTGCGCTGCTGCCGGTGGCCATCTACCCCTTTGCCAAGCGTTTCACCTGGTGGCCGCAGATATTCCTGGGGCTGGCTTTCAACTGGGGGGCCATGCTGGCCTGGGTGGCGCATACCGGATACCTGCACCCTGCGCCGCTGCTGCTTTATATGGCGGGCATCGCCTGGACGCTGTTCTACGACACGATCTATGCCCACCAGGACAAAGAGGACGACGCGCTGATCGGCGTAAAATCCACCGCGCGGCTTTTCGGCAGCGACACCGCCATGTGGCTGCGGCGTTTCATGGTCGGCACGGTCTGCCTGATGGCGATGGCGATCCTGTCGGCGATGGTGGCCCGCGGCGGAGATCCGCTGGCCATCGCGCTGGCGATCTTCGGGCCCTGGGCAATGGGCTGGCACATGGTCTGGCAATTGCGTAAATTGCAGATCGACGACCCGGACATCTGCCTGATGCTGTTCCGGTCGAACCGCGATACCGGGTTGATCCCCTTGCTGTTTTTCGCCGGTGCGATGTTCCTTTGATTGCACCCCACCCCCCGCGGCCCTAAGAAAGCCGCAGCTGCCACTATCCACGGTCCTCATATGCGCCTGTCTTCGATCGCTTTCATCGCCGGCTCTTTCCTGATCGGGGCGCTGCTGTGCCTTGTGACCGCTGTGTTCGCGGTGAACGTTATCCAGGACAATTCCGAACGCGGCGTGCGACAGGCGCTGGATCGTGCCGCGTTGCACTGGGCCGAGGTCGAGGCCGATGGGCTGCGCGTCTACCTGGCCGGCACCGCCCCGACCGAAGCGGTGCGGTTTCAGGCGCTGTCCACCGCCGGGACGGTGGTGGATGCGGCGCGTATCATCGACCAGATGGAAGTCGAGGAAACCAAACGCCTGGCCCCGCCGCGCTTTTCCATCGAAATCCTGCGCAATGACAGCGGCATTTCCCTGATCGGCCTGGTGCCCGCCGAAACCGACCGCGACGCGCTGGCCCGCAACCTGGCCTCGCTGACAGATGGCGGCAGCGTGGCCGACCTGCTGGAAAGCGCCGATTACCCCACGCCGGACGGCTGGGAAGCGGCGGTCGATTACGCCGTCGAGGCCCTGAACGAGCTGGACCGCGCCAAGGTGTCGGTGCATGCCAACCAGGTCGAAATCACCGCCATCTCGGACAGCCCGACCGCCAAGCGGCGGCTAGAATCCGAGCTGTCATCGGCTGCGCCGCCGGGCCTGCGGCTGGCGCTGCAAATCAGCGCGCCGCGCCCGGTAATCACACCCTTTACCCTGCGTTTCTTGATCGAAGACGGCACCGCGCGGTTCGATGCCTGCTCGGCCGATACGGCCGAGGCCCGCGACCGAATCCTGGGCGCGGCGGCGGCGGCCGGCATGACCGGCAAGGCCAGCTGCACAATCGGGCTGGGCGTGCCCTCGCCCAACTGGGCCACAGCGGCCGAGCAGGCGATCGCGGCGCTGGCGCAGATCGGCGGCGGCTCGGTCACCTTTTCGGATGCTGACGTGACGCTGATCGCCGCCGAAGGCACCGATGCGGGCCTGTTCGACCGCACGGTGGGCGACCTGGAAAACAGCCTGCCCGAGGTGTTCGCCCTGCACGCCGTCCTGCCCGAACCCGAAGAGGACGAAGCCACCGGCCCGCCCGAGTTTACCGCCACCCTGTCGCCCGAGGGGCTTTTGCAGCTGCGCGGCCGGCTGAGCGACGAGCTTAGCCGCACGACAACCGAAAGCTTTGCCCGCGCGCGGTTCGGGTCGAACAACATCTACGTGGGCGCGCGGCTTGACGACAACCTGCCCGCCGATTGGCCGGTGCGCGTGCTGACCGGGCTCGAAGCGCTGTCGAAACTGTCGAACGGCGCGGTGATCGTGCAGCCCGAAACGATCCGCGTGACCGGCAACACCGGCAACACCGAAGCCTCGGCCGAAATCTCGCGCTTGCTGGCCGAGAAACTGGGCGAGGCCGAGCGGTTCGACATCGACGTGACCTATCAGGAAAAGCTGGACCCGATCGCCTCGATCCCCACGCCCGAGGAATGCGAGGCCGAGATCGGCGAAATCCTGGCCACGCGCAAGATCAATTTCGAGCCCGGCTCGGCCACGCCCGATGGCGAGGCGCGGGGGATTATCGACGACATCGCGGAAATCCTGAAGATCTGCGGTGACATCCGCATGGAGATCGGCGGCCACACCGACAGCCAGGGCCGCGAAGTGATGAACCAGCAACTCAGCCAAGCCCGAGCGCAGGCGGTTCTGACCGCCCTGCGCGAACGCCGTGTCCTGACGGCGAACATCACCGCCCGCGGCTATGGCGAGGAAAACCCGATCGCCGACAACGACACCGAGGAAGGCCGCGAGGCGAACCGCCGGATCGAGTTCAAGCTGATCCGCCCGAAACCGACCGAAGAGGTCGAAACCACGCTTGAAAGTGTCGAGCAGTCCAACGTAGAAGACTCCGACCCCGAGGCGCCCTCGGAATAAGGACTGTCCGATGAATAGAACCGAGATCATCATCGCCACAGCGATCATTCTGTTCGTGGCTTTCTGCGTGGGCTGGTTCGCCCATTGGCTGATCCACCGCTTTACCCGCGTGTCGCGCGCTGACATGGGCGAGCTGGAGCGGATGGCGCAAGAGCTGCACGAAGCCGAGGAAACCCGCGATCAGGCGATCACCTACCTGCAACAGCGCGAGGCCGAACTGACCAACCAGATCAGCCAGACCGAGGCCGAACTGGCCGCTGCCATGGATGGTTTGCGCGACGCTCGGCACGAGGCCGAAGAACTGCGTGCCATGCTGGAGCGGGCACGGGGCTGACGCCCCGACACTCGATCAGATTTTCAGGAAAGGTTGCGCCAGGCGCGGCACCAGGCCACGGAATTTCAGCGGCGCATCGGTGGCGGCCAGGCAAATGCAATCCTCGCCGATATCGGCAACGGGGGTATGCTCAAGCTCTTCGTTGGCAACCTCGACATCGCCGCGCGCAAAGCGGCCATCCTCGTCAACGAATGCGCCTTGCAGAACCAGCGTCAATTCCGTGCCGCGGTGGCCGTGGTCGGGCACGGCACAGCCGGCGGGGATATACAGCAGCCGCACGCTGGCATCATCGCTTGTGGGCAGGATGGCCTGCCGCACGCCCATGCCGACCGGGCGCCATTTCACGGCATCCAGGTCGCCCCCGATGTAATTCTGCAAAGGCGTCGGAAAGACGCCACCGGATGAGCGCGGCTTTTGAACGGGGGCGCCTTTCATGATGCGCGCCATCGTCGCATCCAGCGCGCCCGCCGACATTTCGGCATCGCCGCACGTTTCCAGCATCGCGCCGCCGACGGTATCAAAACTGCCCAGCCGCGCCCGGCATTCGTCGCACAGCGAAATATGGGTCGCGACCACAAGGCTGAAAGCCTCCGGCAAGCTGCCCGCTGAATAGGCCATCAGCAGGTCGTCGGTAAGGTGGTGGTTGATCTGCTCTGTCGTCATAATCGTCTTCACTTCATTGCGTGGCGCAGCCTGTCCAGCGCCAATCGGATTCGCGATTTGATCGTTCCAAGGGGCAATCCGGTTTCCGCCGCGATTTCGCTGTGCGACAGCTCTCCGAAATAGGCCTTTTCGATCAGCTTCCTCTGTTTCTCGGGCAGGTCGGCCAAAGCTTGGCCAAGCGCCTGTGTCTCTTGTTGCAGGGTCAGGATGTCTTCCTGATCCGGTTCGGCCTCGGGGCCCCAGGGCAAATCCTCGGGCTCGGGGCGGTTGCTTTTGCGCAGAGCGTCGATCTTTCGGTTCCGTGCGATCGTGAAAACCCAGGTGGCGACTGAGGCCCGAGATGGGTCGAACATGTGGGCCTTGTGCCACAGCGTTACCATCACTTCTTGGGCGCATTCCTCGGCAAGCGACGCATCGGCGCCGGATCGCATCAGGAAGGCCTTGACCCTGGGCGCGAAATGCCGGAACAACTCGGCAAAAGCGTCCTGATCCTGCGCGTCACGGATGCGGGCGACATGGTCGACCCAATCATCCGAGCGTGGTGTTCCATTTCTCCTCAACTCGTCGCGTCCCAAGCCTGCATTTACCTTGGCCCCAGCCCTAGCATGCACGGCTTTCGGGGGCGAGGCGAAGTTCTCGTTCGGCTCGGTCTGCTCAAACATGAATTGGATACGGGGCCCGGGCGGGATCGGATCACCCGCAGCGAAAAAAAGTTTTTTCCATCCGCTTCCGCCGCCACCCCGTAACTGTAAGTGAAACAAAAAACATCGGAGAACCAAGAACATGCCATTTGAGGCCGGGCCGGTCGCGCCCAAAAAGATTGCAGTCATCGGTGCGGGCATTTCGGGCATGGGCGCCGCGCATATGTTGTCGGCGCATCATAATGTCACACTGATCGAGGCCGAACCGCGCCTGGGCGGCCACGCGCGCACCATCGTCGCAGGCAAGCGCGGCGATCAGCCCGTCGATACCGGCTTTATCGTGTTCAACTACGCCAACTACCCGCATCTTGCCGCGCTATTCGACGAGTTGGACGTGCCGGTGACAAAGTCGAACATGAGCTTTGGTGCCTCTCTGCGGGGTGGCGCGCTGGAATACGGGTTGGCCAGCCTGGGCGCATTGTTCGCGCAAAAGCGCAACATGGCCAACCCGCGCTTTTTGCGGATGATCCGCGACGTGATGCATTTCAACGCCAACGCCCTGAACGAAGCGCAGGATCGCAGCCTGACCATTGCGCAGTTCCTGGCAAAGATGGGCACGGGCGACTGGTTCCGCGATTATTACCTGCTGCCGCTATCCGGCGCGATCTGGTCGACCCCGGTGGACAAGATCATGGATTTCCCCGCCCATGCGATGGTGCAGTTCTTTGAAAACCACGCGCTGCTGCATCACTCGGGCCAGCACCAGTGGTACACGGTGCAGGGCGGCTCGGTCTCCTATGTCGACCGGATCGAGGCCGCGATGCGCGCCCGCAATGTCGACATTCGCCTTGGCACCCGCGTCGCATCGGTGCGGCGGACGCCAATGGGCGCCGAAGTCAGGATGGAAGGCGGCGACTGGCAGGCCTTTGATGACGTTGTGTTCGCCACACATTCCGACGACACGCTGCGCCTGCTGGCCGATCCGTCGCCGCAGGAACGGGCTGGGCTGGGCGCCATCGCGTATCAGCCAAACCATATCGTGCTGCATGCCGACGCCTCGATCATGCCCAAGCGGCGGCAGGTATGGTCCAGCTGGAATTACACCGAAACCGCAGACAAGCAATCGGACCGGATCGACTTGACCTACTGGATGAACTCGCTCCAGCCGATCCCGCAGGACGATCCGCATTTCGTGACGCTTAACAGCACGCGCCCCATCCGGGATGATCTGATCTATGACACGGTCACCCTGCGTCACCCGGTTTACGACCTGGCGGCGTTGCAGGCGCAAAAGGACATCGCGGCGCTGAACGGCACGCAGAACACCTGGTTCTGCGGCGCCTGGATGAAGCACGGCTTTCACGAGGACGGCCTGTCCAGCGCCGTTGACGTTGTCGAGGCGATCGGCAAGCGCAGCGCCGTTTCGGTGGCCGCGGAATGAGCGGGATCGACCATATCGCCGGCCACACCTGGCACGGGCGCAAGGGGGCGGTGGAAAACGCGTTCCGCTACAGCGTCGATTACCTGTTGCTGGATGCCGAGGCACAGCCGCGCCTGCCTTTCCTCATGTCGCGCAACCGCGCCAACCTGACCGCGCTGCACGACCGCGATTATGGCGGCGCGCCCGGGCAGGGGCGCGGCGCGGCCTGGGTGCGCGAGGTGTTGCAGGCCCACAACCTGCCTGCACCCGCGCGGATCGAGTTGCTGACGCAGCCGCGTGTTTTGGGCCACGTGTTCAACCCGGTGTCGTTCTGGCTGTGCCGCGACGAAGCGGGCGCGCTGCGTGTCGTGGTGGCCGAGGTGACGAATACCTTTGGCGACCGTCATTCCTATCTTGTGCACCGTGACGACCTGGAGCCGATCCAGCCCACCGACCGGCTGCGCGCGGCCAAGATCTTTCACGTGTCGCCCTTTCAACAGATCGACGGCAATTACGAGTTCCGCTTTGACATCCGCGACGACCGCATCGGTATCTGGATCGACTTTACCGGCGGCAATGGCGGCGTGATCGCCACGCTGTGCGGCCAGCGCAAGCCGCTGGGAAATGCCGGCCTGCTGAAGGCCGTGGTTCGCCGGCCCTTCGGCTCGCGCCGGGTGCTGGCGCTGATCCACTGGCAGGCGCTGAAACTGTGGTGGAAAGGCGCGCGCTATCGCGCCCGTCCCGAACCGCCGGTGGAAGAGGTCTCGCGGTGACGAACCGGGCCGCCCCCCTGCCCGCCTACGGGCTTTTTGCCGGCTTGCTGGCGGCAGCGGGGTTGCCCCTCTATATCCACGCGCCCAAGGTCTATGTCGACCAATACGGCGTGTCGCTGGCGGCGCTTGGTTCGGTCCTGTTCGGGCTGCGGCTGCTGGATGTGGTGCAAGACCCTTTGCTGGGGCGTCTGGCGGGCCGCCTGCGGCACCGGCGCGGCTTGGCGGTAACCGGCGCCGTGGCGCTGATGGCGGCGGCGATGCTTGGGCTGTTCGCCGTCACGCCGCCACTGGCGCCGCTGATCTGGTTCGCCCTGATGCTGACCGGCATCTTTTCGGCTTTTTCCTTTTTGACCATCTGCTTTTACGCCCAGGGCGTCGACCGCGCGGGCCGCATGGGTGCGGGCGGGCATCTGCGCCTGGCGCGCTGGCGCGAAACCGGCGCGCTGCTGGGTGTCTGTGCCGCCGCCGTCGCCCCCACCGCATTGGGCGGATTTCCGGCCTTTGCTCTGGCCTTTGCCGCGCTGGCGGCGATGGCCGCGCTGGCGATGCAATCGGAATGGCGCGCGATCAGCCCGCCGGACGCGGGGTTTGCCCCGGTTCTGCGCGACCAAGTCGCGCGGCGGCTGTTGCTGGTGGCGCTTGTCAACGCCGCGCCCGTCGCCGTCAGCTCGACCCTGTTCTTGTTCTTCGTCGAAAGCCGTCTGAACGCGCCGGGGGCCGAAGGCCCGCTGTTGCTGCTGTTTTTCCTGTCGGCCGCGCTGGCCGCACCCTTCTGGTCGCGCGCCGCCGAACGGGTTGGGGCCAAGCGGGTGCTGATCGCGGCGATGGTCCTGTCGATCGTCGCCTTCGGCTTTGCCATTTTCCTGGGCGCGGGCGATGTCTGGGCCTTCGGCGTGATCTGTGTGGTTTCGGGTGCGGCGCTGGGGGCCGACATGACAATTCTGCCCGCCATTTTCGCCGCCCGGATGGAACGCATCGCCCCGGGCGCCACGGGCGCTTTCGGCCTGTGGTCTTTCGTGT
The DNA here is from genome assembly GCA_021767525.1 of Paracoccaceae bacterium. Classification (GTDB taxonomy): domain Bacteria; phylum Pseudomonadota; class Alphaproteobacteria; order Rhodobacterales; family Rhodobacteraceae; genus Lutimaribacter. The sequence goes on along the minus strand of JAASTF010000043.1, from coordinate 5,673 downwards.
CGAAATTCACCCTGGCCTTCGCGGCCGTCACCTTGCTGCCCGCGTTGCAGGCGGCTGGTTTCACGCCCGGCCAGGACAACTCCCAAGAGGCGCTGACGGCGCTTTCCCTGGCTTACGGGGCTGTGCCTTGCCTGCTGAAATTGCTGGCCATCGCCCTTGTCGCAACCATCGAACCAAAGGAGGTCTGAGAAGATGGATATCGCCATCTGGCTTTTGACAGGCATCCTCGTGGCCTTTGTGCTGGTCTGGCTTCGCCATCGCTTTGCAAGCTTCATTGCCCAGCGGCCCGAGGATTACGAAACCGGAGAACCCTTTGACCTGCGAAGGCACCTGAACGGCCCGTTCACCTGCGACGGCGTGATCTATGGCCCCACGGGGCGCGTCGCGTCGCGCTTTACCGCCGATTTTGACGCGCAATGGGATGGCAACCGCTGCGTGATGGCCGAGCATTTCCAATATGACAGCGGCAGCCGCCAAGACCGCGAATGGCGGCTTGAGCTGGGCAATGACGGCACCCTGCGCGCCGAGGCCGATGACGTGGTGGGCACCGGCATTGGACGGCAGCATGGCTCGGCCCTACATCTGCAATACCGGATCAGGCTGACCGAAGACGCCGGCGGGCACGTTCTGTCGGTGACAGACTGGATGTATCTGGCGCCCGACGGCGCCATCGTGAACCGCAGCCAGTTCCGCAAATTCGGTATCAAGGTGGCCGAACTGGTCGCCGTGATGCGCGCAAAGACACCCGAGGAAAAGGACCAGGCGGCATGAGCGATTGGACGGGCAAGACGTACTGGCTGATCGGTGCCTCCGAAGGGTTGGGCGCCGCGCTTGCCCACAAGATCAGCGCCGCCGGCGCACACCTGATCCTGTCCGCCCGAAGCGCCGACCGCCTGCAGGAACTGGCCGACGCCCTGCCCGGTCCTGCCCGCATCCTGCCGATGGACGTGCAGGACGACGACAGCGTGGCACAGGCCGTCGAACAGGCGGGCGAGGTCGATGGCCTGGTCTGGCTGGCGGGCGTCTACTGGCCCATGCCGGCAACCGAATGGGACGTGGAAAAAGGCATCGCAATGGCCGATGTGAATTTCACCGGCCCCTATCGCGTGCTGGGCCGCGCCGTGCCGAAAATGGTGGCGCGCGATGCGGGCCATATCGTGCTGATCGGCAGCCTGTCGGGCTTTCGCGGCCTGCCGGGGGCGATCGGATACGCGCCGTCAAAGGCCGGCGTCATGGCCCTGGGCGAATCCCTCTACGCCGATCTGCGCAAGACAGGCATTCGCGTGCAGCTGGCCAACCCGGGCTTTATCCGCACCCGGCTGACCGACAAGAACGATTTTCACATGCCCTTCCTGATGGAGCCGGACGAGGCCGCCCGCGAGGTGTTCGAGCTGATGTGCACGCCCGAGCGTTTCAAGAAAAGCTTTCCAACGCTCTTCAGCTGGGTCTTTCGGGGGTCGCAGTTCCTGCCCGACTGGCTTTACTATCGGCTATTTGCTTAGGATCAAAGACGCCGCCCGTGCTATAGGGTGACTCTGCGCGACAGAAACGCGAGAGGACCCATGCTGGACATCACCCTTAGAAAGATCGCCAACGTCATCCTGATGGCGCGCGAAATCGACCGCGCCGAGGGCGAGTTGCGCGCCTTCATCGACCGCCTGACCGAGGAGGAACAGATTTCCCTGGTCGCCCTGATGTGGATCGGGCGCGGCAGTTTCGATGCCGACGAGCTGGACGAGGCCAAGGCCACCGCCGCCTCCGAGGCCACAACACCCACCGCTGATTACCTTCTGGGCTCGCCGCATCTGAGCGATCATCTGGAAAACGGGCTGGATGCGCTGGGGCTTTCCGTGGCCGATGAAGAGGACGATTTGCTGGGCCATCGATAGGGCACGGATGCAATCTGCGCATTTTTGCACAAAAGCTCTGCCGCAATTCGAAAACCGGGCCTGAAAAGGCCCGGTATTTTTGTGCGCCCAGTGCAAATCTATCGCCGATTTTCCGCAGATAACTTTGCGAATGTGAGCGTTTCGTTATGAAACCAGATTATTGACGTTTTTTAACTTATTGTTTTAAAATATTTTTTCTCAAAATCACAATTCATGCGCACTCATGCACTGAAATCCTCGCGCTCGCTCACGGCGGGGTGAAAACTGGTGTTTTGTCTCTGCGCGCATTCGCACCCACCTTTTATTGCACAACGACGCGCCACAGAGCGCAGCGATAAAACTTAAAGAAAACGATGGCTCGGACCATCGGAAAGGAGATCGAAGATGAAACGCATGACACTCGCATTCGCCTTGATCGCAAGCGCATCGGCGGCCCCCGCCTTTGCACAACCGCTGGACGGGACCGTGATTTCGACGATGGGTGAAACCGCCACCGTGGCGCTGACGCCGCGTGAGCGCGCAATCGGTGACAACGGTGTTGTCAACGCCACCGCGGGCGAAGAAGTGAACCTTCCGAAAGAGCGCGTGCTGCTGGAACGTGAACAGGCACAGGTCGAAGGCGACTATGTGACCGGCCACAGCTTTCCCAGCCGCGAGAGCGCCATCACGCCCTATGGCGCACGGTAAATGACGGGCGGGGCCACCCGGCCCCGCACCCCATCACTTGAACCGAAACTTATCTTGAAAGGACTTACGTTATGAAACGCATGATCGCAGCAATCGCATTGACCACCGCCACCGCAGCCCCCGCGCTGGCAGACACCGTGCTGGACGGCACCGTTGTCTCGACCCGCGGCGAAACCAACATCGTGTCCCTGCACCCGCGTGAAAGCGGCATTGGCGACAACGGCCTGGTCGAAGCAAGCGATGGCACACAGATCCGCCTGTCGGCCGAACGCATCCTGCAACAGCGTGAACAGGCCCGCGTCGATGGCAGCTACGTGACGGGCTACACCTTCCCCAGCAGCGCCGAAGCGGTCACGCAATACGGCGCACGTTAACCCATCCCCAAGGGCAACGCGCCCCTCTCCCCAAAGGCCCCGCCCGGATTTGTCCGGGCGGGGCTTTTTTTATTTCAGGCGTGGCTGACGATCTGCAAATGCTGCGCCAGCTTGTCGATCTCGCCCATGAAGCGGCTGACCAGCTTGGGGTCAGAGGGCGCCGCCGTCACACCGGCGGGCACCTCGCGGTTCAACACCGCCTCGACCGCCAGCGAAACGGGGATCGACACCAGCCGCGCCATCGCGGTGCCGCGCGCATCGCCCCAGGCATCCATGACATAGGTCTTGTGCCACACGGGCCGGCCATCCTGTTCGGCCTTCAGCCCGACGCACAGAACCACGCGGTCCGGCTCGCCCTCGTCATAGGCGTTGTCGCGCCAGAACTGGTCGGACATTTCCTGCAAGCGCGCCTCGCCTGCCGCCCCTTCCAGCGTTTCAATCTCGGCGAACACGTCCTTCCACGCCTCGGCCCAACCGTTCAGGCGCAGCGTGCCGCGCACGAATTCCTTGACCGGCCAACCGTCTTCGAAATGGTACTGCGCCATGAACGGGATCGAGTCGCGGTTGGGATACACCTCGAACGTCTCGGGCTGCGGCAGCGGCGCGGTGTAACTGGAAATCGCGTCCCACGGCCGCGCCACGCGCAGCTCGGAGAAATCCTTGATCGAGCGCGAGGGCGAGCGCAGCGCCTTCAGCACCCCCAAGGGCGACCAGCTGAACTTGTACCGAAACGGGTTGGGGTGCTTGGGCACGCCCCCGCAATAGGAAATGAAGGACAGCGTGTTTTTCGCGTCATAGGCGGGCGAGGCCAGGTAATCGGCCACCAGGTGATGCGCCATCAGGTGGTCGATGCCCGGGTCCAGCCCGATCTCGTTGACAAACCGCAGCCCCTTGTCGCGCGCCGCGTCGTCCAGCGCGCGCATTTCCGGCGCGATGTAGGACGAGCTGACGAAATCCGCGCCCTTTTCCAGGCACAGCTCGGCCAGCGGCACGTGCCAGTCGCCCGGCAACATCGATACGACCACGTCGCCCGGTTTCAGCACATCGGCCAGCGCGTCGCGGTCAAAGGCGCGGATGTCGTCCGTCAGGTCGCCCACCGCCTGTTGCGCCTTGTCGACCGTGCGGTTCCACACCGTCACCTCGTGCCCCTCTTGCAGCAGCCGCCGCAGCCCCGGAATCGCCGACAGCCCCGTGCCGCACCAATGTATCGTCATGTCTGTCTCCCTGTTTTGGGCGCGGTCAGACCCGCGCGATATGTTCGTCGAACGTGGCCTTGGCCCGGCCCCAAACGCCGGCCTCCAGATCGCCCAGCGTCAGCAAGGATGGCAGCAACTGCGCCGCGTAATCCTGGCTGCTTTCGACGGGCAGCATCGAGGGCAGGTTATCGATTGCCATCACGTCCAGCACCGGATCGTCGTGCACGCGCAGCACCGGCGCGTCCCATGTCGTCGTGCGGTCATACACCTTGATGGGCGAGAAATCCGAGGTCGGATCGCAGGCGATATCGCCAATCGCCGTCAGCGCGCGCGGCGCGGTCTTGGCATCGGCCGGCACGAAAACCGGGCAGCCAGGCTGCGCCAGGATGCAGTTCAGGAATACCTCGTGCTCCAGCACCTGTGGAAACGGCCCGCCATGCGCGGTTTCGGCCATGTCCCAGCGGGTGACGGTCACGCCCACCGCCTCGCACAGGTCGCTGGCGCCGGTGCCGACGCGGCCCAGCGCGCCGATCACGATGGCGCGGGGGCGCGCAGTACCCGCCGCATCCATCTGCCCCGCCAGCGCCGATACCAGCGCATCCCGCCCCGGATAGACGCCCACCGGCCCGCAGATGTCGCCCTGTTGCTGCGCGGCCCAGGCCATCAGCGTCACTGCCGCGCCGGCAAACCCCGCCCAATAGCCGAAGGCCGCCACGCGCCGCCCGTCCTGATCCACCAGGTATTCCAGGTCGTAAAGCGTGCCGCCCCCCGCCTTGAACCGGCGCAACAGCTCTTGGCCCGCGGGCTGGCCCTTGTAGGCGTGGCCGAACATGATGTGGCGATGCGGCAGAGGCGTGCCGTCCTCGGGCAGTTCCTTCAGCCCGAATATGATCGCGTCGCGCGGCGCCTCGGGCCAGCTGTTTTCCGGCGCGATCGCGGCCCCCGCCTCGCGGTAGCCGGCGATGGGAATGGCGCGCACGCTGCTTTCTTCGACCGTCACGCGGATGCCGGCGGCGATCAGATCGGCACAGCCCTCGGGCGTCAGGCCCACGCGTTCCTCGTTCTCGCGCTGCTCGGCGCGCACCCACAGATGTGTCATCGGTCCCTCGTCACGGTGTTGCGCGCAGCCTAGCGGGGCGGCGCGCGGGCTTAAAGATGGGTTTGGGCGAATTGCCGTTCGGGCCGGTCCAGATGCGGCACCGCGTTGAATTGCGTCAGCGACAGCCGGCCGCCGATCGGGTGCAGGCGATGCACCGACGTGTTCATGATGGTGATCGCCGTGCGCGCGAACCCGGCCATATCCAGCCCCATCACCTGCCGCACCCCCATGCCGATCAACCCGCCCGAGGTCACGACCAGCGCCGGGCCGCTGCCCGCGCCGATCTCGGCCAGCACATCGGCGATACGCTGCTCGAAGCTGTCAAAGCTTTCCGGCGCGCCCTCCAGCCGGCCCTCGGCCCAGGCGGTCATCAGGCGCGGCATGTAATCGACGAATTCCTCGCGGCTGGCGGGCATCGGCACGCCGTG
>JAASTF010000305.1 GCA_021767525.1 Paracoccaceae bacterium | reverse complement strand
GGCCCGTGGGCAGGCCAACAGCGCGTCGATTGCCGCCGCAAGCATCGCGTGCGACAGGTAACTGCGCCGGGGTCCGCCGCCGTCTGAAAAGCGATCCATCGTGACCGCGCCGCCCGCCGCCAGAGATGCGAAAACGCTGTCCGCACCGGCGAAATTCCCGATCCGCATGGCACAGGACAACGGGCCAGCGGAATGCACCGTGACCCAATCGGCCAGCGCCTTTTCCGCCGCCAGCTTGGCCTTGCCGTAATCCGAGCGGGGGTGCGCGGCCTCTTCGGGCTGTGGGTGCGGGGCAGGCGTGTAGACGGCGGCCGACGAACAATGCAGCACACGATCCGCCCCCAACGTCAGCGCCAGATCTTGCGCGGCCAACGCCAGGTCGATGTTCTGCGCCATCGCCCCCTTGCCCGGGACAACACCCCAAAGCGCGACGACCGCAACGGCGCGGCCCGGCCCCGACCACGGCTGCCCCGGCGCCCAATCGATATCGCCGCCACACCCGCGGGCCTGCCACAAAACCCCCGGGCGCGCGCGCCACTGGCGGCGCAGGGCCTGGCCCAGTCTGCCGGTGCTGCCAAGCACGATCACCGGATCACGATGCACCGCCCCAGTCACGTTTTTCTCCGGTTTTTCCGCCAAGTCCGAAATTTCAGGCTGTTTATCACTGCATCCAAACTGTAGAAAGCCATCATTGCTTGAATGATCACTTGGGGTGTGGCGTGCGGCGTTTTGCAAGAATCCTGTCGGTGTTTTTCGTTTTCGCAATGCTGGCCGGGTGCACGATACCGCGCGGCGCCGCGTTGACCGGCGAAGTCCTGAAGGAACAGGACAAGGACACGCCCACATTCGCCGTTGTGCCCGTCACCCGTGACAATGTCGCGCAACTGGCGGAATGGCCGGTGACAGGTTGGTCGGGCAGCTATCACTGGCTTGGCGGCACGCGCGGGCCGCAAAGCAACCTGATCCGTATCGGCGACATGCTGGACATCGTGATCTGGGACAGCAACGAGAACTCGCTGCTGACCGACGAAGGCAGCAAGACCGTCAGCCTGCAAGATGTCGAGGTGTCGTCGCGCGGAACGGTTTTCGTGCCCTATATCGGGGATGTGTCCGTCAACAACACCTCGGTCGACAGCGCGCGCCGGATGATCCAGGAAAAGCTCGAGCCCAGCGTGCCCTCGGTTCAGGTGCAGGTCAGCCTTAAGGCGGGCAAGGCCAACTCGGTCGATCTGGTATCGGGCGTTGCCAATCCGGGCACCTATCCTCTCCCCGACCGCAACAGCACCATCCTGACCCTGCTGGCCAAGGGCGGTGGGGTGTCGGACAACCTGGAAAACCCGTTGGTGCAGCTGATGCGCGACGGGCGGAATTACCAAATCCGCGCAGATTTGCTGTTTTCCGATGCGTCGGCGAATGTCGTGCTGCGCGGGGGCGATCAGATCGTCGTGAAAGAGGATGACCGCTATTTCACCGCCCTTGGCGCCACCGGATCCGAACGGCTTGTGCAGTTCGAACAGGAAACCATCACCGTAATCGAGGCGCTGTCGATCATCGGCGGCATCAACGATGTGCGCGCCAATCCCAAGGGTGTTCTGATCCTGCGCGAATACCCCGCCAAGACCCTGCGAAACGACGGGGCCGGCCCGTCGATGTCGCAGACGGTGTTTACCTTCGATCTGACCAGCGCCGATGGCCTGTTCGCCGCGCGAAATTTCCAGGTCAATCCCAAGGACACGCTGTTGGCGACGGAATCGCCCGTCACGGCTGCGCGCACGGTCATGGGGCTGATCGGCTCGATCTTCGGGGTGGTCAACACGGCGTCGAACGCATCCAGCAACTGACGGGGGCGGCGACCGGCGCCGCCTGTCAGGTTTCGGCCTGTATCGCGGCGGTCACGTTGCCAAGCACGCGGTCCAAAAGGGCCAGATCGGTGGCTTCGCCCATCACGCGGATCAGCGGCTCGGTTCCTGATTCACGGATCAGCAAACGGCCGGCCGGGCCCAGGTCTTTTTCGCCGCGCGCGATCGCCTCTTGCACACTGTCAGCCTCAAGCGGGGCCTTGCCCTGCGCATAGCGCAGATTGATCAGTTTTTGTGGAACCGGGTCGAACACGCGCATCAACTGGCTGGCGTTCTGTTCGGTTTCGACCATCGCCGCCAGGAATTGCAGCGCCCCGATCAACCCATCGCCGGTTGTCGCGTAATCGGTCATCACGATATGGCCCGATTGCTCTCCGCCCAGGTTAAAACCGCCGGCACGCATCTTTTCCACCACATAGCGGTCGCCGACCGCCGTGCGCTCCAGCCCGATACCCCTGGATTCCAGGAACCGCTCCAGCCCCAGGTTCGACATCACCGTGGCCACCAGGGCATTCCCGGCCAAACGCCCCTCGGCCGCCCAGCGCGCCGCGATCAGGCCCATGATCTGGTCGCCATCGGCGATCTTGCCTGCCTCGTCGATCAGGATCACCCGGTCGGCATCGCCATCCAGGCAAATGCCCAGGTCGGCACGGGTTTCGCGCACTTTCCGGGCTGCGGCCTCGGGCTCGGTCGAGCCGCAATCCTGGTTGATGTTGAAGCCGTTCGGCTCGACCCCGATCGGGATAACCTCGGCGCCCAGCTCCCACAGCACGGCGGGGGCGGTGCGATAGGCCGCGCCGTTCGCGCAATCCAGCACGATGCGCAGCCCATCCAGCCGCTTGCCGCGCGGAAAGGTGGTTTTGGCGTATTCCACATACCGCCCGCGCGCATCCTCGAACCGCTTGGCGCGGCCGATATTCTCGGGCGCGGCGGGGTCGACGCCCTCGGTCATCAAACGCATGATATTTTCCTCGGCTGCATCCGACAGCTTGAACCCATCGGGGCCGAAAAACTTGATCCCATTGTCGCAGGCCGGGTTGTGACTGGCCGAGATCATCACGCCCAGATCGGCGCGCAGGCTGTTCGTCAGATAGCCAACCGCCGGCGTCGGCACGGGCCCCAGAAGGAACACGTTCATGCCGGTGCTGGTGAACCCGGCGGTCAACGCGTTTTCGATCATGTAGCCCGAAAGGCGGGTGTCCTTGCCGATCACAACGCGATGTTCCTGCTTGTCGCGGCGAAAATGCCGGCCCGCCGCTGCGGCCAGTTTCAATGCGACCTCGGCGGTCATGGGCCAGCTGTTGGCCCGGCCGCGCACACCGTCTGTTCCGAACAACGACTTGGACATATGGGTTTCGCCCCCGACTGCTTGCTTTTCGCGGTGATACGGTGATTGCTGTCAGCTGTCCAATACCGTGTCACGGGGAGGTGGCGAAATGAGGCCGGTTTCAGTCATATCTGAAACAGTCTGTGAACTGGGCGAGGGGCCGTTGTGGCACCCCGGGCGGCAGGCGCTTTTTTGGTTCGATGTGCTGGGATGCAGGCTCTATTCCCGCGAAAACGGGGAAGAAAGGCACTGGCAATTCGACGAAACCGTTTCGGCCAGCGGCTGGGTTGATGATCGGCGGCTTTTGATCGCGGGGGCCACGCGGCTTTTCGTTTTCGACGTGGAAACCGGCCGCGACGAAACGCTGTGTCCGTTCGAGCCTGGGAACGAGGTCACCCGCTCGAACGACGGGCGGGCCGATCCTTGGGGCGGGTTCTGGATCGGATCGATGGGCAAGCACGTGATGCGCGACGACAGCGAGCGCGGCAAAGGCGCGATCTGGCGCTTTTGGCAGGGCGAAATGGTGCTGCTTTATCCCGATATCAGCATTGCCAACGCCATCTGTTTCGCGCCTGACCGATCCTGCGCCTATTTCACCGACACGATGCGGCGGCGCGTCTGGCGGCAGGCGCTGGACCCGTCCGATGGCTTTCCGGTGGGTGAGCACGAGGTGTTTCTTGATCTGCGCGCCGAGGGGCTGAACCCGGATGGTGCGGTGGTGGATGCGCAGGGCTGCATCTGGAACGCGCAATGGGGCGCGGGGCGGGTAGCGCGCTATGCCCCAGACGGTGCGTTGCTGGAAACCGTCACTATTCCGGCGCAACAAGCATCCTGCCCCGCGTTTGGCGGGCCGGACCTGTCCACGCTGTTCATCACATCAGCGGCGCTGGGGCTCAACGGCCCACAGGACGGCAT
>JAASTF010000304.1 GCA_021767525.1 Paracoccaceae bacterium | reverse complement strand
TGCCCTGGCCCTTGATGTCGTGCGGATAGCCCACCACGGCGGCCTCGGCCACCTTGGCGTGGGCGACAAGCGCGCTTTCGACCTCGGCGGTGCCCATCCGGTGGCCCGAGACGTTGATCACGTCATCGACGCGGCCGGTGATCCAGTAATAGCCATCGGCGTCGCGACGGCAGCCGTCGCCCGAGAAGTAATAGCCCTTGTATTGCTGGAAATACGTGGCCTGGAACCGGTCGTGATCGCCCCAGACGGTGCGCATCTGGCCGGGCCAGCTGTCTTTCAGGCACAGCACGCCCTCGGCCTCGGTCGTGTCGATTTCCTTGCCGGATTCGGTTTCCAGGATCACCGGCTGCACCCCGAAGAAGGGCGTGGTGGCCGAGCCGGGTTTGGTGGCCGTCGCGCCGGGCAGGGGGGTGATCAGGTGGCCGCCGGTTTCGGTCTGCCACCAGGTGTCGACGATGGGGCAGCGGCCTTTGCCGACCACGTCGTTATACCAATTCCACGCCTCGGGGTTGATCGGCTCGCCCACGGTGCCCAGCAGTTTCAGGTCGCTGAGGTCGTATTTCTCGACGAACTCGTTGCCCTGTCCCATCAGCGCGCGGATCGCGGTGGGGGCGGTGTAGAACTGGTTGACCTTGTGCTTTTCGCACACGGCCCAGAACCGGCCCGCATCGGGGTAGGTGGGCACGCCTTCGAACATCAGCGTGGTCGCGCCGTTGGCCAGCGGGCCGTAGATGATGTAGCTGTGCCCGGTGACCCAGCCCACATCCGCCGTGCACCAGAAGATGTCGCCGTCGTGGTAATCGAACGTGTATTGATGCGTCATCGCGGCATAGACAAGGTAGCCGCCCGAGGTATGGACCACGCCCTTTGGCTGCCCGGTCGAGCCCGAGGTGTAAAGGATGAACAGCGGATCCTCGGCGCCCATCTCCTCGGGCGGGCAATCGGCGCTGACCTTTTCGGCCTCTTCATGCCACCAGAAATCCAGGTCCGAGCGCCAGGCAATCTGGTCGCCGGTGCGCTTGACCACCAGGCATTTCACATCCGTGGTGTCATGCAGCAGCGCCTGGTTCACGTTGTCCTTGAGCTTGGTCTTGCGGCCGCCGCGCGGGGCGGTGTCGGCGGTGATCACCAGCTTGGCATCGCAGCCGTTCACACGCGCTCCCAGGGCGTCGGGCGAGAAGCCCGCGAACACGATCGAGTGGATCGCGCCGATGCGCGCGCAGGCCAGCATGGCATAGGCCGCTTCGGGGATCATCGGCAGGTAGATCACAACGCGGTCGCCACGGCCGATGCCCAGCGATTTCAGCACGTTGGCCATCTTGTTGACCTGGGTGGACAGCTCTTTGTAGGTGATGTGCTGGGCGTCTTCGTTGGGGTCGTCCGGCTCCCATATGATCGCGGTCTGATCGCCGCGGGTGTCCAGGTGCCGGTCAACGCAATTGGCCGCCACGTTCAGGGTGCCGTCCTCGAACCATTTGATCGACACGTCGCCGAAATTGAAATTGACGTCCTTGACCTTGCTAAAGGGCTTGATCCAGTCGATGCGCTTGCCGTGCTCGGCCCAGAAACCTTCGGGGTCGTCCACCGACGCCTTGTACATTTCGGCATACTTGTCCGCATTCACATGCGCGTTGGCCGCGAATTCTGCCGAGGGCGGGTAGGTTTTGTCAGACATTTTTCGACTTCTGTCCCTTATCGTTATCAGATGAGTTCAAGCGGCCCGCCCGGCAAGCAGTGGGGTCGGGCGGGCCAGACCGGCCATCAGATGGCCAGGTATTCTTCGCGCAGTTCCTTGTTCTCCAACACTTCGGCCGCCGAGCCGTCGAACACCACCGATCCGGTATCGAGGATCACCGAGCGGTCGGCCAGTTCCAGCGCCCGCACGGCGTTCTGTTCGACGATCACCGTGGTGATGCCCTGCTCCTTGATCAGGCGCAGCGTCTTTTCGATTTCGTCAACTATAACGGGTGCCAGACCTTCGTAGGGTTCGTCAAGCAGCAGCACCTTGATGTCGCGCGCCAAGGCACGGGCGATGGCCAGCATCTGCTGCTCGCCGCCCGACAGGGTCACGCCCTCTTGGTTGCGGCGCTCGCCCAGGCGGGGGAACAGCTCATACAGGCGCTCCAGCGACCAGCCGATGGGCGGCGCGATCTGCGCCAGCTTCAGGTTTTCCTCGACCGTCAGGCCGGGGATGATGCGGCGGTCTTCGGGCACCAGGCCGATGCCCAGCTGTGCGGCCTGGTGGCTGTTTTTCATGTGCAGCGGCTGGTGATCCAGCCAGACCTCGCCCTTGGTGATCTGCGGATCGTCAAGCCGCGCGATGGCCCGCAGGGTCGAGGTTTTGCCCGCGCCGTTGCGGCCCAGCAGGGCCAGGATTTCGCCCTCGTGCACGTTAAAGCTGATGCCCTGCACGATATAGCTTTCGCCGTAATAGGCGTGGATATCCCAGACCGATAGATAGGCGGGGGCGGTTTCGGCAAGGTTCTTGCCCTTGGAAAAATCGGGTTTGACGTTCATCGGTTCATCCTTTCTCGCTCAACCGGTCCGAAAACCGGTGTCCGTTTTTCGGGTTGAGCGACGCCTCCTTACGCAGTCTCGCCCAGATACGCTTCGCGCACCTTGGGATTGCCCTTGATGTTCTGCGGCTCGTCCTCGACCAGGGGGGTGCCCTGCGCCAGAACGGTGATCCGGTCGGCGAGGCTGAACACCACGTGCATGTCATGCTCGATGATGCACATGGTGATGTCGCGCTTTTCCTTGATCTCTTTCAGCAGGTCGATGGTATTGTTGGTGTCGGCCCGCGCCATGCCGGCGGTGGGTTCGTCCAACAGCAGCAGCTTGGGCTCTTGCACCAGGCACATGGCCATTTCCAGCCGCCGCTTGTCGCCGCGCGACAGCGAGGCCGAATGCATGTGCCGCTTGTCGGCCATGTTCAGGTCTTCCAGCATGGCCAGGGCTTTTTCGGTGATGTCCTTTTCGCTCTGCACGCCTTCGATGGCGTGCATCCGAAATGCCCCGTCGCGCTTGGCAAAGCAGGGGATCATCACGTTTTCCATCACCGTCAGATCGCCAAAGATCTCGGGCGTCTGGAACACGCGGGAAATGCCCATCTGGTTGATTTCGAACGGTTTTCGCCCCAGCACCGACTGGCCGTTGAACATCACCGACCCGGTGTCGGGGATCAGTTTGCCCACCAGGCAGTTCAGCAGCGTGGACTTGCCCGCGCCGTTCGGGCCGATGATGGCGTGCACGGTGTTTTCGGACACGCTGAGGTTCACATCGCCCAGGGCCTGCAACCCGCCGAAGCGCTTGTTGACGCCTTTGACTTCAAGGATACCCATTGGTCCCTCTCCTTATTCCGCGGGTTGCTTGGCCTTGGACTGGTCGTCCTCGGCCGGTTTCTTGCGGCGGAACATCCGCCCGATGCGCTGGCCGCCCTCGACAAGACCGCCGGGCAGGAAGATCACCACCAGCATGAAGATGATGCCCAGCGTCAGGTGCCAGCCCTTGCCGATGAAGGGATGGATGATCGCCACGGTCAGGTCTTCGATCCCGTCCGGCATCCAGGCGAACCAGCCATGCAGGACGTTGTCGTTGATCTTCGAAAAGATGTTTTCGAAGTACTTGATCATGCCGGCGCCCAGGACGGGACCGATCAGCGTGCCCGCGCCGCCGAGGATCGTCATCAGAACGACCTCGCCGCTTGCGGTCCACTGCATCCGCTCGGCGCCTGCCAGCGGGTCCATCGACGCCATCAGGCCACCGGCCAGGCCGGCATACATACCCGAGATCACGAAGGCCGCCAATGTGTAGGGGCGCGAGTTCAGGCCGGTATAGTTCAGGCGGTTCTGGTTCGATTTGATCGCCCGCAGCATCATGCCGAAGGGCGAGCGGAAGATGCGGATCGCGAGGTAGAACGCGACGAGCATCACGATCGCGCAGACATAGTAGCCCGCCGAGAATGTGAAGCTCCACGGGCCGATCACGAGATCGGTGGCCGAGCGCATTTCAAGCCCGAACAGGTTCGTCACCGGGATCGAGCCGTCGGCGGTGGCCGAGGTGCCCAGAATGCGCGGATCTTCCAGTGTCAGCTGAAGGCCGGTTT
>JAASTF010000303.1 GCA_021767525.1 Paracoccaceae bacterium | reverse complement strand
GCTGAACCCCGATTACCCGCTGATCCGTTTCGCCACCGGCGATCTGTCGGCGGTGATGGAGGGCACCAGCCCCTGCGGCCGCACCAACATGCGCATCAAGGGCTGGATGGGCCGCGCCGACCAGACCACCAAGATCAAGGGCATGTTCGTTCGCCCCGAGCAGGTGGCCGCGCTGGTCGCCAAGCACCCGGAAATCGCGCGCGCCCGCGTGGTTGCGGGCCGCGAGGGCGAGATGGACGTGATGACCGTTCGGATCGAGGCCACCGGCGGTGACGAAGCCACCTTTGGCGCAAGCGTGGCCGAAGTTCTGAAGCTGAAGGGCAAGGTCGAAATCGTCAGCCCGGGCAGCCTGCCCAACGACGGCAAGGTTATCGAGGATACGCGCGAATACGGCTAAGCTGAACGCGGATGCACCGCGGAGGAGGCTGTCATGCGCGTATTGTCTTTTGTTTTCATCGGGGTTGCCCTTTTGGCGGCACCGGCCGCCCGGGCCGCCGACCACGCCCTGATTCTTTCGAACCGCAGCTATGACGCGCTGCCGGCCGCGCGCGGTGCGGGCGATCCGGCGGGCCTGGCCGACGATCTGCGCGACGCGGGCTTTGCCGTTCTGGAAGGCACCGATCTAAGCGCGCGCCGCATGTTGGAACTGGCGACGCGGTTCCAGGCCCGGGCCGCTGACGCGGCCACCGGGCGGTTGATCGTCATCGTAGCGGGGCACGTGGTTCATGCGCAGGGCGATAGTTGGCTTTTGGGGGCCGAGGCGCTGGACCCCGACGCGCTGTCCGTCGGGTTGCAGGGCCTGTCGCTGCGTGCCCTGGCCGGGGTCTTGTCGCAGCGCGCGGGCCAGGCGGCGCTGATCGTGCTGCCCGCGCCCGAGGCCCCGGATACCGGCCCCGGCCTGTCGCCGGGTCTTGCGCTGGACGAGATTCCGCAGGGCGTGACCCTGCTTCAAGGGCCGGTGCGGGCGGTGGGCCAGGCGCTGCGCGACGGGTTGTTGCAGCCGGGCCTGAGTTTCGATCAGCTGCGGCGCGGCCTGCCGCGCGATGTCGCCCTGTCGGGTTTTGCCGCCGGGCCCGCCGCCTTTACCCCGGCGCCGCGCGATGGCGACCCGTTGCCGGTGATCGACCCGGCCGATACGCAGGAGCGCGCCTATTGGCAGGCGGTGCAGGATATCGGCACGGTCGAGGCGCTGGAAAGCTATCAGCGGCGCTATCCGCGCGGGCTGTTCGCCGAGCAGGCCGCCGCGCGTCTGGCCGAGCTGCGCGATGCCCCGCGCCGCGCTGCGGAAGAGGCCGAGGCAGCGCTGGGGCTGACCCGCCCTCAGCGCCGCGAGGTGCAGCGCCAGTTGACCCTGCTGGGTTTCGACACGCGCGGCATCGACGGGCTGTTCGGGCCGGGCACCCGCGCGGCGATCACCGCCTTTCAGCGCCAGATCGCCGTTGAAGACACCGGCTATCTGACCCGCGGCACCTTGCAGGCCCTGGCCCGCCGTGCCGCCCGCGAGGAAGAGCGCCAGCGCCAGGAGGCCGAGCGCGAGCGCCGCGAGCAAGAGGCGAACGACCGCGCCTATTGGGATCAGACCGGCGCATCGGGCCGCGAAGAGGATCTGCGCGCCTATCTCAACCGCTATCCGCAGGGGCTGTTTGCCGAAACCGCGCGGGCCCGCCTGGCCGATTTCGACCGCGCCGCGCAGGCCGAGGAAGACGCCGCCTGGGCCGAGGCCGAACGCGCCGGCACCGCCCAGGCCTATCAGGACTTTGTCGAGCGCTATCCGCGCGGCCGCCACGCCCCCACCGCCCGGCAGCGGCTTGCCGCGCTGGCGCGCGGGCAGGACCCGTCGGACCAGGCGCGGGCCGACCGCCTGCAGGAACAGCAGGTGGCGGGCAATGCTGTGACCCGTGCCCTGATCGAGCGCCGCCTGGCGCAGCTGGGGCTGGACCCGGGGCGTGCCGACGGCGTGTTCGACGAGGCGACCCGTGCCGCGATCCGCCGTTTTCAGGATCGCAATGACCTGCCGGTGACGGGCTATGTCTCGCAGCCGACGCTGTTGCGGCTGCTTGGCATGACCCGCGACTGATCCTAGCGCAGGTGCACGTAGTCGCCGGGCGCGGCGCACAGGGCGGCCAGGCCCCGCTCGGGCGCGCCCATCGCGGGCGGTGCGGCATCGCGCGGCCCGCTGTGCCGGGCCAGCCACGCGCCCCATTCGCCCCACCACGAGCCATCGCGCAGGTCATGCGTGGCCTGCCAGCTGTCGGGATCGGCATAAAGCGCGCCCGGGCTGCGGCAGCCGATGCGGTAATGCCGGTGCGGGTGGCCCGGTTCGCTGACGATGCCGCCGTTATGCCCGCCCGAGGTCAGGCAGAAAGTCAGCTCGGTATCGGTGAAAAGCGCGATCTTGTAGACCGAGTGCCAGGGCGCGATATGGTCGCTTTCGGTGCCCACGGCAAAGACCGGCACGCGGATGTCGCGCAGGGCGATCACCCGCCCCTCGACCGCGAAACGCCCGCCGCTCAGACGGTTTTCCAGGAACAGGCTGCGCAGGTATTCGGAATGCATCCGCGCGGGCATCCGGGTGGTGTCGGCGTTCCAGGCGGCCATGTCGGTGGCGCGGTCGTCCTCGCCCATCAGATAGCGGCGCACCGCGCGGGTCCAGACCAGATCCTCGGCGCGCAGGGCCTGGAAAGCGCCGGCCATCTGGCGGCCGTCCAGCGTGCCCTGTTCGGCCATCATGTCCTCGAGAAACGCCAGCTCGCTTTCATCGAGGAACAGCAGCAGCTCACCCGCCTCGCTGAAATCGGTCTGCGCCGCCAGCAGCGTGACCGAGGCCAGCAGGGCATCGCCATCGCGCGCCATCGTGGCCGCCGCGATCGACAGGATCGTGCCGCCCAGGCAATAGCCGCAGGCGTGGATCGCGGTATCCGGCACGATTTGTGCCACCGCATCCACGGCCGCCATCACCCCGTCGCGGCGGTAGTCATCCAGCGACACCTCGGCCATTTCGGGGCCGGGGTTGATCCAGCTGATGCAGAACACCGTGTGCCCCTGGCCCACCAGCCAGTTGATCAGAGAGTTCCGCGGAGACAGGTCGAGGATATAGTATTTCATGATCCACGCCGGCACGATCAGGATCGGCTGGGCGTGGACGGTATCGGTTTGCGGGGCGTATTGGATAAGTTCGAACAGGTGGTTGCGAAACACCACCTGGCCCGGGGTGCAGGCGATGTCATGCCCGACGCGCGGGCCGGTGGCGGGCGGCGGCACGTCCAGCGCCTGCGCGGCATCTTCCATCCAGTGCCGTGCCCCGGCGGCCAGCGCCTGTGGGCCACGGGTGGCCAGCGTCTGGATGATTTCGGGGTTCAGCGCCGGGCTGTTCGAGGGCGCGGCCATGTCCAGCATCTGCCGCAGCATGAAGCGCACCCGTTCGGCGTTGCGCGGCTGCACGCCTGGCAGATCCGAGGCGGCGGCCTGCCACCAATCCTGTGCCGCCAGATACCCCTGCGCCCAGGCGCGAAAGGGCGGCCGGGCCCAGCCGGGATGGCCAAAGCGATGATCGGTGTGCGCTGGCTGAAAGGGCGGCGGCGCGTCGGCCTCGCCCCGCAGCGCGTCGCGCGCCAGGGCGGTGGCGTTGTCCACCGCGCGTTCCCACAGCGCCATCTGGCGGCCCGGCGCCGCGGCCAGGTGCCCGGCCCAGTCGGCCCAGGCCGCCAGCGTCGCGTTGGGCGACAGCCCGTTGGTCAGCTTGGCGGTTGCGGCGTGCAGCGCACGGTCAAGCCGGTCATACGGGCGGTCGGGGCGGTCAGGCGATCGGGTCATGGTGCAGCGGGCCTTTTTGCGATGTCACTGCCCCATGCCAGGCGGGCATGACAAGGTGATGACCGCGCGCCGCGACCGGGTGCCGCAAGGCCGCGCGCAAAAGAAAAGGCCGCTGCCCGAATGTCGGGCAACGGCCTTTGTGCTCGAACGTCGGAACGATCAGCCCTGGCGGGCCTTGAACCGGCGCTGCGTCTTGTTGATGACGTAGACGCGGCCCTTGCGGCGCACGACACGGCAGTCGCGGTGACGCTGCTTGAGCGAGCGGAGCGAGTTCTTGACCTTCATCGGTCCTCTCCTTTCGTCGC
>JAASTF010000302.1 GCA_021767525.1 Paracoccaceae bacterium | reverse complement strand
CCCCTTTGAAACCGACCCGCTTGCCCACGATCCGAGCGCATCCGAGCAGCCGTCGCGCACCGAGCGCATCCGCGAGGAAATCGGCGAGCGCACCGAACGCGCGCGCCACGCCACGCAGGCCGCCGGTCAACAGGTGGCCGAGACGGCGCAGGGCGCGGCCGAACAGGGCACCAAGTTCGTCAAGGACAATCCCGGCCTGGCGCTGGCTGGTGCCCTGGGTGTCGGCGTTCTTTTGGGGATGGCACTGCGCGAACGCTATTAACGCGGCCCGATCCCGTTCTATTAACGCGGCCCGATCCCGTTTTCGTATGCTACCAGGTGCATACCGCGCGGCGGTCGTGCGCCGCTGCGGGACGGCTTGAAGTTTTCTGCGGAAAACACCGCAGCGGTATGGAACCAGGACGTGTTTCCGCCGTTGCCTTTTCCACGGGCTTTGAAAGATCGTCCCTCGCTTTTGCAGCCCGATCCCCAGGCCCCCCGTGTCACCCGGCGCGGGGGGCTTTTTTCGGAACCGTTCGCCCCGCTCGCGCCTTATCACATTGAAACCGACGTGTTGGAGGCGTTTATGTAATCGGCCGATTTTGGTCGCTCGCCCATCGCCCTGCGTCGCGGGCGCCGCCAATGTGGCGCAAGGGTCGGAACAAAAAGAGGGGGTTTTCTCATTTCAATGCCTTCCGAACACTTTCAAGCGTGCCGAGGCCAGGCATGAGCGATGGTCGCAAGGCCCATCATCCCGGCGCCATACCCCGGACGGGCTGGTGGGATATTCTTTATCGCGTTTGGGGGCGCATGGGCGCCACGAACCTCAGCCTGATCGCGGCCGGCATCGCCTTTTTCGGGCTTTTGTCGCTGTTCCCCGGCATGACCGCGGCCGTGGCCATCGCCGGCCTGATTTTCGACCCCGATCTTTTGGCCGAACACACTGTTACCTTGGCCGCCCTTCTGCCCGACAGCGCGCGCGAACTGGTGTTGAACCAGCTGAACGGTGTCCTGAACACCGACAGCACCTCGCTCAGCCTTGCGGCGATGCTGGCGCTGGGGCTGGCGATTTACTCGGCCTCGCGCGCCGTGGCGAATTTCATCATCGGCCTGAACATCGTCTACGAAGAAACCGAGACGCGCAATCTTTTGGCGCTGACCGCGTTGAACATGGCGCTGACCGTGGCCCTGATCGTGGGTTTGCTGCTGTCGCTGCTGGTGGTGGCGGCCCTGCCCGTGGTCGCGGCCTGGTTCGAGAACGAGGCGCTGCGCGACCTGGTCGAGCTGATCCGTTGGCCGTTCCTAATGGTGACCGGCGCGGCGGGCATATCGGTGCTGTTTCGCTATGGCCCCGACCGGCGCAACGCGCGCTGGCGCTGGCTGACGCCCGGGGCAGGCATCGCCTGCATTCTATGGG
Source organism: Paracoccaceae bacterium (assembly GCA_021767525.1). Taxonomy (GTDB): domain Bacteria; phylum Pseudomonadota; class Alphaproteobacteria; order Rhodobacterales; family Rhodobacteraceae; genus Lutimaribacter. The sequence goes on along the minus strand of JAASTF010000302.1, from coordinate 2,722 downwards.
TCGCGGGCAGCATCGGCTTCAGCCTTTATGTGCAAACCTTCGGCACCTACAACGAAACCTTCGGCGCGCTGGCGGGCGTGATCGTTCTGCTGACCTGGCTTTGGCTGTCGGCGTTCATCGTGCTGCTGGGCGCCCTGCTGGATGCCGAGGTCGAGGCACAGACCAGCCGCGACAGCACCGTGGGCCCGGACCGACCCAGGGGCCAACGCGGCGCGGTCAAGGCCGACGAGATAGGCGAAAGCCGGGGCTGACGGCGACCGCGTCAGCGCGCCTGCGCCAGGCCGCGCGCCGCCGCCGAGGCCAGCTGCGCCGAGGCCGCCACCCCGTCGATCAGGGGCAGATCGGTCGCCGCGGCCAGCGCCGGTTTCAAGGGCGCCATGCCCGCGCAACCCAGCACCACGCAGCTGGCGCCGTCCTGCGAACGCGCCTCTTCGATTTCCAGGCCGATCCTTGCGATCGTTTCTGGCGCCCCCTCGTCGATTGTCAGCACCGGCAACCCACTGGCCCGCACCGAGGCGCAATTGCCCGAAAATCCCTGCTGCGCGATGTTGTCTTCAATCACCGGGATCGACACAGGAAGCGATGTCACCACCGAAAAACGCAGACCCAGCAGTTGGGCCATCACGTAACAGGATTGTCCAATGCCCAAGACAGGGCAGGACGCCGCGGCTTGTGCCTGCGCCAGGCCCGTATCGTCGAAACAGGCGATCACGATCGCGTCGGCACCATGCTTTCGGGCCTCGGGCAGCAGGCGCAACAGGCCCGGCACCGCTGCAGCGCCGTCTGCGGGGCCTTCGATGGCGGCGGGGCCGTCCCGGTTGGTCAGCCCAACGATCCGGGCCTGGGGCAATGCGGCCCGTGCGGCGGCCACGATCCCGTCGGTCATGCCGACGGTGCCGTTGGGATTGATATAGACGATATTCATACGCCTTTCCCCGCGTCCGACCCCAGCCGAGCGCGCCGCTTGCCCAAGACCCAGACCGTCAGCATGAATGCCGCGATGATCGCAAAGGAAAACACGGTTGTCAGCGTACCAAGCGCATAGATCACCGGAGTGGTGACATTCGTGGTCATGCCGAAAATCTCAAGCGGCAGGGTGTTGTAGCTGCCGGCGGTCAGCAGGGTTCTTGCGAACTCGTCATAACTCAGCGTGAAACCGAACAGCGCCACCCCGATCAGCGACGGCGCGATGATCGGCAGCACCACATAGCGGATCGTCTGCCAGGCCGTGGCGCCCTGGTCGCGCGCCGCCTCTTCATAGCTTTTGTCGAACCGGTTGAAGACCGCGAACATTATCAACAAACCAAAGGGCAGCGTCCAGGTCAGTTGCGCCCCGAAACCGCTTGTCGCCCAGTGCACTTTCAGCCCCAGTTGGTTGAAGATCAGGCCAACGCCCAGCGAAATCAGGATCGACGGGATCACAAGCGAGGTGATCGCGGTATAAAACACAAGGCCCGAGCCCCAGAACCGCTTGCGAAAGGCCAACCCCGCCATCACCGACACGACGACGGTGGTCACCATCACCATCACGCCCAGCAGCAAACTGCGGCGGAAAGCGCCCCAGATATCGCCCACCGCCTGCTCTTGGAACAAGTCGCGAAACCAGTGCAACGAAACGCCGTTCATCGGAAAGGTCAGCCCGCCCTGTGGCCCCTGAAAGCTAAGAATGCCGATGGTCACGATCGGGCCATACAGAAACAGCACGAACAGACCGAAAAAGGCGGCAAGCACGTAGAACGAGCGGGACCGGCGCTCCATCTCAAAGCTCCTTTCGGATGTTGACGAAACGCAGCAGGATGGCGATCACGATCAGCACCGTGCACAGCAAAACCACCGCCGTCGCCGCCGCCGAGGGGTATTGCAGCAGGCCGATATCGTTCGAAATCAGCCTCCCGACATTCGCCCGCTGGCTTCCGCTCATGAACCGCACGGTGATGAAATCGCCCATCACCAGCGTCACGACGAAAATCGTACCGATCATGATGCCCGGCTTGGTCAGCGGCAGGATCACGTGCACCAATGTCTGAAAGCCGCTTGCACCATTGTCACGCGCCGCCTCGAGCAGGGATTTGTCGATCCGCATCATCGTGTTGAAAATCGGCACCACCATGAACAGCGTGTAAAGGTGCACAAAGGCCAGGATGACCGCGAAATCCGAATAAAGCAGCCACTCCAGCGGCTCGTCGATCACGCCCCAGCCGATCAGGGTCTGGTTGGCGATACCGTTGCGTCCCAGGAAGGGGATCCACGAAATCATGCGGATGATGTTCGAGGTCCAGAAGGGAATCGTGCACAGCAAGAACAGCGCGATCTGCATGGTCAGGCTGCGCACATGAAAGGCCAGGAAATAGGCCACCGCAAACCCGATGGCCAGCGTCAACGCCCAGGTGATGAAGGCGTATTTCAGGGTCGCGCCGAAAACGCGGTAGGTGACGGGAGAGCCGAAAAGGAACTCGTAATTGTCGAACTGAAAATCCGGGTAGATCGAAAATTCGGTCGCCCCCCAGAAGCTGACGATCACGATCATCACGATCGGGGCGATCAGGAATGCCAGCAGGACCAGCGCCAGCGGCGATGCCTCGAGCCATCCCAGTACGTGGCGGTTCTTTACCCGCATGCTCTCTCCACCGCCCGGTCAACGCGCGCCGATCCGGCCTTCATCTTGCCAATAAACTCTCAAGGGGGGTCTGGGGGGACGGAACGTCCCCCCAGCCGGGGGGGG
>JAASTF010000042.1 GCA_021767525.1 Paracoccaceae bacterium | reverse complement strand
GGGCGTCGTGCTGGACATGGGCAACCGGCCCGCGCGGCAACTGGCCGACCTGGCGGCACAGATGGGCGCACGCTATGTGCCAATGCCGCGGGCCGATGCAGAACGGCTTAGCGCGGCGGTCGGCGCCACGCTGGACGGCTGATATGGACTGGGCGCGCGATTTGCCGACATGGCCGAACAGGGACTATTCCAGCCAAATATCGGTGCGCCCGCATCGCTGGCACGTGCAACAAATGGGCCAAGGCCCGGTGATCCTTTTGATCCACGGGGCCGGCGGTGCAACCCACAGCTGGCGCGACGTGATGCCGGCGCTGGCGCAATCGGCCCATGTGATCGCGCTGGACCTGCCCGGGCAGGGCTTTACGCAGGCCGGAACGCGCACGCGGTCCGGTCTGGACGCAACCGCCCAGGACATTGCCGCGCTATGTGCCGATCAGGGCTGGCGACCCGCCGCGATCGTCGGGCATTCGGCGGGGGCGGCCATCGCGCTGCGGCTGTCGCAACGGCTTGACCCGACGCCGGCGGTCATCGGCATCAACCCGGCCCTGGGCAAGTTCGACGGTGTCGCCGGCTGGCTGTTTCCCGTTATGGCCAAGGCATTGGCCCTGAATCCGCTGACGCCCCTGTTGTTCACGCTGGGCGGCGCATCGGCCCGGCGCGCTCGGCAACTGATCGAAGGCACCGGATCGCATCTGACCGAGGAAGGATACAGTCTCTATGCAAGGCTGATGGGCGACCGGGCGCATGTCGGCGGCACCTTGCAGATGATGGCCAGTTGGCAATTGGACGGCTTGATCGCTGACCTGCCCCGGATCACCGCGCGCACGCTGTTCCTGGCTGCCAGCGGCGACCGGGCGGTGCCGCCAAAAATTGCCACGCGCGCCGCCGCCACGATGCCCGATGCCAATGTCGAAACGCTGGAGCGGCTGGGCCACCTGGCGCATGAGGAAGCCCCGGACGCCACCGCGCACCGCATTCTGGCCTTCCTGGACCTGCTGCCAAACCGGGATCTGCACCAGCACCTACCCTGACTGCTTGCGTCGGGGCGTGCGCCGACCCTACTCTGCGCCCTGACCACAAGGGGGAGAGGAGCCGCCATGACATTCGATTACGCACCGCTTTTGCCGCAGGGCACACCCGCGGCAGGGCAAAGATGGGCGGGGTTTCCGACCTACAACTTCGTCGGCGGCCATATCGACAACGAAACCGTGCCGGTGGACGACCTGCGCGCCGCGATGGATCGCGCGCTGGCCCGGGACGGGGCCGACCTTGCCACCTATTACCTGCAAAGCGGGCCGCAAGGCTATAAACCCCTGCGCGCCTTCGTGGCGGACAAGCTGAAACGCTATGCCGGGATCGACACGACGGCCGATGACATCCTGCTGACCTCGGGCTCGTTGCAGGCGATGGACCTGGTGAACAAGCTGCTGCTGGCCCCCGGCGACACCGTGATCGTCGAGGAATCGAACTATGGCGGCGCCTTTACCAAGCTGAACAAGCTGGGCGTGAACATGGTGCCCGTGCCGCTGGACGAACACGGTATGCGGATGGACGCGCTGGAACAGGCGCTGGACGATCTGGCCGCGCGTGGTATCCGGCCAAAATACATCTTCGCCATCATCACCGTGCACAACCCCACCGGCACCATCCTGCCGCTGGATCGGCGGCACAAGATGATCGAGCTGGCCAAAAAGCATGGCGTGCCGATTTTCGAGGACGAGTGTTATTCGGACATCGTGTGGAGCAACGAGCGCCCGCCCGCCCTACGCGCGCTGGATGACAGCGGCATGGTGATCCATATCGGCACGTTTTCCAAAACCGTCGGCCCCGCGCTGCGCGTGGGCTACATCAACGCCGATTGGGATGTGCTGGGCCGCCTTGTCGCGCTGAAAGGCGATGCCGGATCGCCCGCGCTGGAACAGATGATGCTGGCCGAATACGGGCCCGCGCATTTCGACGATCATGTAAAGCGCTGCAATGCCGTGCTCGAGGGCAAGCTGGACGCATTGATCGAGGCGGTAGATCAGCATTTCGGCACATCGGTCGAGTATCGCAAGCCGCCGGGCGGAATTTTCCTGTGGGTCAAACTGCCCGAGGGGGTGACAACCTCGCGCCTGGCGAAAGTGGCGGGCGAACAGGGCGTTGCGGTAAATCCCGGGCCGGAATGGTCGCTACAGGGGGATGCCGACCGCTGGATCCGCCTGTGTTTCGCCAATCCGCCAATTCCGGTGATCCGCGACGGCATCGCGCGCCTGGCCCAGATTTGTCATGACGAGTTCGGCGTGCCGGAAATCAGCGGGAATGTAAGGCGCTAGCTCCCGCGCCCGAACAGCACCGAAGGTGCCGGGCGCATCGCCAGACCGCCCCCCGGGCTGGCGATTTGGCGGGTCTTGGTGCTGCGACCACCCGTTTTTCGGATTTGGCCAAGATAAAGCGCACAGACCATAGAGCGGATCGCCATCCCGCGGCCTGACGATGCGCCCGGCGCGCACGTCTTGCCCACGAAAAAGGGCCACGACCGCCCGGATCGTGGCCCTTTCCAACCTCGTCAAGCGATCAGGCGCGCGGCCTGTCCTCACTTTCGGGCTTGTCGGCCGCGCTGTCGGTCGGCGCGTCGCCATCCTCGACCAATTCCGCATCCACAACATCGTCCTCGGTGGGCGTGTCTTCATGCGGCGCGGTGTCGGTCTGGTCCTCGATACTGCCGACGATCAGCGGCAGCATTTCGACCCCCGTGGGCGTGGGCATTGTCGACACGGGTGGCGACCGCCAGCTGAGCGTGTCGAACCCACCGCAATTCTCGCAGACCGGCGCCCATTCGGGGTGGATATGCTGGCACTTGTCACACACCCATTGCGGGCCGCGCGGGGCCGACAGCGCGCGGGCCAACCAGCCCTTTACCACCGCGTCCGACGCACCTTCGCCCCGCTCGATCGCGGCCATGATGGTCAGCGCGCGGGCATCCGGCGCGTCCTCGGCAAGGTTGCCAAGGGCACGGCGCGCGCCCGGGAAATCTTCGGCCGCGATCAGCAATTCGGCCTCAAGCAGCTTGGTTTCGCGGTTATCGGGCGCCAGCTTGGTCAGTTGCTTGAACCGCTTGATCCGCTCTTGCGGGGTTTCGTCGGGTTCGATCGCGGCAAAGGCGGCGGCCAGGTCGGGATGCGGCTGCGCCGTCCAGGCCTTTTTGATAACACGCACGGCGTATTTCTTTTTGCCCTGCTCGACATAGCCGCGCGCCGCCAGCACCGCCGCCGGCACCAGGTCGGGCGACATGCGGTTGGCCTCGATCGCGGCTTCGCGGGCCTCAATATCCTTGCCCTCGTCCAGAACGCCCTTGGCCTCGGACAGTGCCAGAACCGCATCGCGGCGCTTGTGCACGTCCTTGGGGATGGTGCCCGTGCGCAGCTTGGTGCGCAGCGTGTTGCGCGCGCCGGCCCAATCTTCGGCCTGGGCCTGCAATTGCAGCAGCGTGTCCTGGGTTTCCTCGTGCTTGGGCTTCAGCTCTAGCGCCTTGGCGGCCAGTTGGCGCGCGGTGTCGGTGTCACCATCGGCCAGCTTTTGCTTCATGATGCCACGAACACCGACAAAGCGCGTTTCGTCCTTTTCCAGAAGGCGTTTGTACACCTGCTCGGCGCGGCGGCGGTCGCCGGTCATCTCGGCGGCCTGCGCGGTCAGCAGGTTGGTCAGTTCGGGCTTGTTCAGATAGCGTTCGGCGCGGGCGGCCTTGGCCATCGCAACGCGGCCTTCGCCGCTGGCCAGCGCCATCATCCCCTCGCTCAGCGCCTGGAATCCCTTGCGCTCGCGCGAGCGGTCGAAATAGCGGCTTAGCGCGGTTTCATCGCCATTGATGAACTTAAGAACCGCAATCAGCAGGCCAAACAATTTCAGGAACAGCCACACGGCAATAATCAGCGCGATCAGCGCCAGCACCGCCATGATCGGGGTCAACGTCACCTCGATCCCGGCGGCCTGGATGGTCACGCCACCCTGCATGTCCAATACGTACCACGCACCCCAGGCCAGCGCGGCGACGAGGGCGAAGAAAACGACAATCTTGATAATCGACCACAGCATGACGGCCCCCCTCAGTTCGCGTTCAGCGATTGCGCAAGTTCGCCGGCCGCCGTGACGGCCGCCTGACGCGTTTCGGCGCGCGCCACCCAGCCCGAAAGCGCCTCTTGCCCGGCCTCGGGCAAGGCTGCGATTTCGGCCAGTGCATCGGCCAACCTGCCTTCGCGCAAGGCGGCCTCGGCCCGTGACAGGATCGCGTCGGGCCCGTCGCCCTCTTGCGGCTCAAGCGAGCGGACGCCCAGCTGCGTTTTCAGGAACCCGCCCAACCCCTCGGACTCGCCGGTTGCTTCGCGCGATTGCATCAACGCCGTGCGCGCAGCCTCGGGGAAGGCGCCGGTCAGTTGCGCCATGGTCGGCACGCCGCCGGCTTGTTCGGCCAGGGCGGCGGGCACGTCGATCCCGGCCTCTTGCAGATCGCTTACCGCGCCCGAGAAATCGCTGCCGGTATCCAGCGCGGTCTGAATGCGGCTTAGCGCGGCACGGGCCAGCGCCTCTTGCGCGGTCGCGCGGGCGGCTTCTTCGCGGGCCTGCGCCTCGGATAGCAGGCTGTCGATCTCGGCGCGCTGCGCGTCGACGCTTTGTTGCAGGGCGCGCAGCTCGTTGGAAAAGGCGGTCGCATCGGCGCTGCCGGGTTCAGCCACGGGGCGCTGTTCCAGCGTATCCAGCCGGTCTTGCACCGCGCTCAGGGTGCCGGCGATCTCGTCCAACCGCGATGCGATGCTGCCGATCTGCTCGGCATTCCGGGTCGCCTGGCTTTCCAGGCCGGACAGGTCGATGCCTTCGACCGCGCTGGCCAGCTCGTCGATGCGGCCCGATTGCGCGGCCACGTCCTGCGCCAGGCCGTCATCCTGCGCGCCGGGCCAGGGCCAACCTTCGGGCAAGACATAGCGCGCGGCGCCAAACCCGATGGCCGCGGCCGCCACACCACCCAGCAGCAGCGGGAAAAACCCGCCCTTCCGCACGACCACCTGTTCCGGCGCGGGTGCCGGGGGCGGGGAGGTTTCGGCAGGGTCTGTAGTTTCGTTGGCGTCCGGCACCGCCTCGACGCTTGCCGCGCCGACGCTGTCATCGCCCTCGGCGCTGGTGCTGTCATCTTCGGGTGCCAGTGTATCGTCGGCCTCGGGCGCCAGTGCCGCGTCCGATCCGCTTTCCCAAGGACTGGTCGCCGCGCCTTCGCCGGGTTCATCCAACGTCACGGGCGCATCGCTGTCGGGGTCGGGCGTATCCGCGGTCGCGTCTGCGTCGGCCGTGTCGTTCGCATCGGCCAGGTTTTCGGCGGCCAGCGTGTCGGTGTTTTCCGGGGTCAGCGTGTCGTCGCCCCCGTCTTCGGCAGGTACCGCCGAAACGGTATCCTGCGACTCGTCGGGTTGCTGAGTGTCGGACTTTTTCTTGCGTGCCACAGGCGGGCCACCTTTCGATTCTCTACACTATCACCTTCGTGTCCAAATAGACCTTACTGTGCGCGCGACCCCCCCTCAAGCAGTTGCGCGGCCTTGAATAACGCGCACGTCAAATCCAGCATCGCGGCTTGATCGGGTGCCTGCGCAACGCGCAGCGCGATATGCGGTTCCGGCGCGACACCGGCCACCGCTTCGCTGATCGCGGCAAGGTAGAGCGGGGCGTGCCACGGGCCTTGCGCGGCCAGCGACGCCGCGCTGCGGGGCGAGAAAAGCGGTGCAATCACCGGCTGCGAACCCGCCAGCAGCGCCTGCGCCGTGTCGGACAGCGGCTGAGTCTCTTGGTCATAAACCACCGTTTCCCGCAAGGTTAGACCCTGCTTTGCCAGATCAACCGCCAAATCCCCGGCGCTGTGCCGACCGCGGATATGCAACAATGGCCGGCCGTTCGCCCGGTCGACGATCAGCCGGGCCAGGTCATGCACATTCCCTTGGGCCGAAACCGCCTGAAACCCGGCCGCCCGCGCTGCCTGCGCTGTCGCATCGCCCACGCACAGCGCCACCTGCCCCGGCGCGGGCGAGATCCCACAATGCACCACCCCGTTGCGCGAAGAAAAAAGAACAACCGGATTGTCCGAAACATCCGGCTGCGCCCCCGTCGGCACGATCTTCAGAACGGGCGAGACGACGACCGGCACATCCCCCAGCCGCGCGCGCAGCGCCTTGGCGAAACGGGCCGACCCGTCGGCCGGTCGGGTCAGCAGGATCGCGGGCATCACGCCCCCCGGGATTGTTCCAGACATGCCTTGGTGTTAACTGCCAAGGGTCGAAACCGCAACGGGACGCCCATGCGCACCCTTACCATTCTCGGGCTGGAAAGCAGCTGTGACGATACCGCCGCCGCGGTTCTGCGCCAGCCGGGCGATGGCGCGGCGCAGATCCTGTCATCGGTGGTGATGGGGCAAAACGACCTGCACAGCGCCTATGGCGGGGTCGTGCCCGAAATCGCCGCCCGCGCCCATGCCGAACGGCTGGATACTTGCGTGGTGCAGGCGCTGGATCAGGCCGGTTTTGCGCTGTGCGATCTGGATGCGGTGGCCGTCACTGCCGGGCCGGGGTTGATCGGCGGGGTAATCTCGGGCGTGATGTGCGCCAAGGGCATCGCGCTGGGGGCGGGGCTGCCGCTGGTAGGAGTGAACCACTTGGCGGGCCACGCACTGACCCCGCGTTTGACCGATGGCGCCGCCTATCCGTACCTCATGCTGCTGGTGTCGGGCGGGCATTGCCAGTTCCTGATCGTGCGCGGGGCAGACGATTTCACCCGCCTCGGCGGCACCATCGACGACGCCCCGGGCGAGGCGTTCGACAAAACCGCCCGCCTTCTGGGCCTGCCGCAACCGGGCGGCCCCAGTGTCGAGGCCGAGGCCGCCAAGGGCAACGCCACGCGGTTCCGTTTTCCCCGCCCGCTGCTGGATCGGCCCGGCTGCGACATGTCCTTTTCCGGGCTGAAAACCGCGCTCTTGCGCGCCCGCGATGAAATCGTCGCTGAAAAAGGTGGCCTGACCCGCGCCGACCGTGCCGATCTGTGCGCCGGGTTCCAGGCCGCCGTGCGCGATGTGCTGGCCGAGAAAACCCGCCGCGCGTTGGCGCTTTACCTGCAAGAAAACCCTGCCCATCCGATGCTGGCCGTGGCCGGCGGCGTGGCGGCAAACATGGCCATTCGCGCTGGCTTAGAGACTGTCTGTGCAAAGTCTGGCACCACCTTCACCGCCCCGCCCCTGGCGCTTTGCACCGATAACGCAGCGATGATCGCCTATGCGGGGCTGGAACTCTTCCGCGCGGGGCAGGTTGACGACATGACACTGGCCGCCCGGCCGCGCTGGCCGCTGGATCGCAGCAGCCCGGCGATGCTGGGCAGCGGCAAAAAGGGGGCCAAGGCATGATCTGCGTGGCAGGGGCAGGGGCGTTCGGTACGGCGCTGGCCGTCTCTCTGGCGGCGAACGGGCCGGTGATGCTGTGGGCGCGCGATGCGGGTCACGCGGACGAAATGCGCAAAACCCGCGAAAACGCCCGGCGCCTGCCCGGTGTCGCCTTGCCCGACGCGGTGAAAATCGTCACCGATTTCGACACTGTTCCAGCCGAAATTCCAATTCTCGTCGCCGTGCCCATGCAGCACCTGCGCGGCATGGCCGAAACCCACGCCGCTGCGCTGCGCGGTCACCCCCTGATCGCTTGTTGCAAGGGGATCGAGCTGTCGACGGGCCGCGGCCCCACCGCCATCTTGTCGGAAACCGTCACCGATACGCCCAACGCCATCCTGACCGGCCCCAGCTTTGCCGCCGATATCGCCCGCGGCCTGCCCACGGCGCTGACTCTGGCCTGCGCCGATCCCGACCTTGGGAAAAGCCTGCAACAGGCTCTGACAACGCCCAACCTGCGCCTTTACCGCACCACCGACACCACGGGGGCCGAGATGGGCGGCGCGCTGAAAAACGTCATCGCCATCGCGGCTGGCGCCTGTATCGGGCAGGGGCTGGGCGACAGCGCCCGCGCTGCCCTTATGACGCGCGGCATGGCGGAAATCACCCGGCTGGCCGATCACCTTGGCGCGCAGCGCGAGACGCTGATGGGGCTGTCGGGCTTTGGCGACCTGGTTTTGACCTGCACCTCCGACAAATCGCGCAACTACCGGCTGGGCCTCGCGCTGGGACGGAACGAGGCGTTCGACAGCGCCACAACCGTCGAAGGCGTGAAAACCGCCGAGGCCGTGACAGGGCTGGCCGCTCAGCTCGATATCGACATGCCGATCTCGGCCCATGTCCACGCCATTGCCTCGGGGCACAGCAGCGTGGCACAAGCCATGCAAGCCCTGCTCAACCGTCCCCTGAAGGAGGAATAGATGCTGATTGCCCTGATTGCCCGCGACAAACCCGGCGCGCTGGACACCCGCCTTGCCAACCGCGAGGCGCACCTCGCCTACGCCAAATCCGCGCCCATAACGCTGAAATTCGGCGGCCCCTTCATCGACGAAAACGGCGAGATGTGCGGCTCGCTGTTGATTATGGAGGTCGACAGCATGGCCGACGCGCAGGCGTTCGCCGAAAACGATCCCTATGCCAAGGCTGGGCTTTTCGAGTCGGTCGAGCTGATCGAGTGGAAGCAGACGGTGGGCTGATGCGCTATTGGCTTTTCAAATCCGAACCCGAAACCTGGGGCTGGGATGACCAGGTCGCCAAGGGCGACGCGGGCGAAGAGTGGGATGGCGTGCGCAACTACCAGGCCCGCAACTTCATGCGCGAAATGAAGGTCGGCGATCGCGGTTTTTTCTACCATAGCCAAAAGGAAAAGGCCGTGGTCGGCATTGTCGAGGTCATCGCCGAGGCGCATCCCGACAGCACCACCGACGATGACCGCTGGGAATGCGTGGACATCAAGGCGGTGAAACCCGTGAAAACCCCCGTGACGCTGGACCAGATCAAGGCCGACGAACGTCTGGCCGACATGGTGCTGGTCAAGAACAGCCGCCTTTCCGTGCAACCTGTGACCGAGCGCGAGTGGCAGATTCTGTGCGATATGGCCGGGGTCGATCCCTGATCGACCGGCCGAGCCGACCCTGAAACGCCCGTAACGACCAGTGCGCGCCCTTGCGGCGTGCTGCGCCGATCTGCGCGCTTTGGCCATATCGCTCGACTTTGGCGCGAAAATCTGGCATCGTTTGCCCGTATTCTAAGACTTATTTTTCGCAATTTCTTTGACAGGAGGGCTATTCCATGCCCATTTTCGACCATTTTGTCGCCGGACATCCCCATACCGAATTCGAAATCCGATCGGTCGCGATGGATGTGAAGTTCGACGTGCCCGACCCCAGCGCCGAAGGGTTCGATGGCCAGTTCATCGGGGCCATCGGCCTTGGAACGTCGCGCCACGCCGCGCGGCTGCAACCCTGCATCGGCGTGATGTTCTATGACACGATCCGGTATCATACCGTCGGGCGGGTTCTGGGCGAGCACCTTACCACGATCCCGCTGACCCCGGGCGAAGAGGTCACGCTGACCCAGCGCTCGGAAACCCTGCGCGAATCCGAGGTGCAGCAGGAAACCAACCGCGAGTTTGAAACCGAACGCGGTATCGAAGGCGTCTGGTCGACCGATATTTCGGATACGCTGGTCAACGCCACCACGCTGAACCTGGGTGGCAACCTGGGCGTGGGCGTGGGCGGCCAGATCAAGGCGTTTACCGCCGAAGGCAGCGCCGGGGCGAACGCCGCGATCCAGATGGAAAGGCAGCACACCCAGACCGTGGATTACGGGCGCGAGCTGACGCGGAGCATGAATGCGCGGATGCGCCAAAGCCATCGCACACTGGTTTCGACATCGGGCAGCGATCGGTTCGAGCGTGGGATAACCCGCGTTCTGCGCAACGATAACCCCGATCGCTCGGTCAACCACGTGTTCTACAAGGTCTACAACAAGCGCAAGATCGTGCACGAACGCCGCGACGCCAAGCTGTGTTATCGCAGCCTGCAATACGACGATGCGGGCCGGCTGATGCAACAGCTGGACACCGCGATCAACGCGATCGACCCGGATTACCCCGTTAATTGGTCAAGCTGCGAATTGCCGGAAACGGCCGACAGCCTTGATATCAAGCCCGTCGAATTCGAGCTGATCTTCCCCCAGCCCAGCAACGCGCTGGGGTTCCTGACCGGGCCAACGTCGACCCTTGCCCGGGAACTCATGTCGGATCGCGCGTACAGTTTCGCGGTCACACCGCCGGCGAATTTCGGGCTGGTCGATATCGAGCTCGAGATCATCGGCTATACCGAGAAACAGGGCAGCGCCACCGGGGGCGAGATCGTGGAATCGACCGTCACCCCTCCCAGCCGATACCTGTCCGATGGCGGTATCCTGACCACCGACCTGGGCGAACCCGGGCCGGGCACGCGCACCGTCACGATCCGCGCGACGCGGCCGTGGTGGATCGCCGAATTCCGCTGGGCCCATTCGCTGAAACTGCGGGCGACGCCGAAATTCGCCAGTATAGACGACAGCCGCTGGGCCCAATACCAGGATTGCGTCGATGCCGCGCGGCTGGAACTGCGCGAACGGCTGAGTGCCGATCTGGTCCGACGCACCTTGGCGCAGGGGATCGCCGGCTTTTACGGCACGGCCATCGCCGACGTGCGGGCCGAGCTGAACGCCGCCTTCACCCATTGGACCGGCAACAGCGCCACCGGGTATCTGACCCATGTGCACAACCATTTCGACTGGAACGAGGCGATCGTCGAACTGGTGCCGATCCCTGCCACCGCCGAGGCGCTTCAGGCGCGGCTTGACCTGATCGCCCGCGTGCATCGCCTGGCGCCCGAGGTCGATATCGTCTCGATGCTGCCTGAATTCCACACCGCGACGGCGCGGATGGTCTGGCTGCCCATCTCGCATGGCAGCGAGCATCTGGTCGTCGAACGCCTGGCCGAACCCCAGGGGTTTTTCCAGACCGAGCAGATGTTGAACCTGTGGTTTCGCGGGTATCGCTATTACCGGCATACGCTTGGTCAACCGCAAACGCCGCGTAGCACCCAGCGGGTGTTCGACAGCCCGCGCCAGGTTCAGGCCACACCGATGAATGCAGAAGAGTGGCAGAACGATTGGGAAAAACCTGGCGCCGGGCTTGTTCTGGGCGCCTGGTCCGACGTGACGCCCACGGACGGCGTGCATGTCGAAACAGTGCTTAGCGACAGCGGCGTGCAGGATCAGCGGGCCATCGACCGCTTCGATGCCGAACTGTCCGAGTTGCGCGCCGCGGGGGCTGCGGCGCCGTGATCACCGATATTTTCGATCATCCCAGCGTCACCCGCGAACAGGGCCGCCAGATCGCGCGCCAGTGGCAATTGCTGATCGACCGGCCCCCGCGCAGCGCCGTGTTCGAGATGGATTATGCCTTTGGCCTCGACGGTGCCGTGCGCATGGTGATCGACGTGCCCAAAGGGCCGCGCGCACCCGCCCGGCGGCAACTGGCCACGCTGCGCCGTGCGATTTCTGCCGCGCCCAGTGTCGGCACCTTGCTGCGGGCGGTGCGCCGGGCACGGATCGACCCGGGCCAGATGCATCTTGTCATGGTGACCTGGCTTGCCGACAGCCAGGCGGCGCCCGATTATCGCAACCTGGGTCAGGCGTTTCTGGAACGCGGGTTGGGGCTTGATCTTGCGCCGGGCGAATTGGCGCTGTTCGAACAAACCGCCATTCAACCCATCCTGACCCCGCAGGCCACGGCCACCTGGGCGCGCCGCCACATGGATGCGCGCCACGCCGAGCAGATGCTGAAATCGACCGTTCCACCGGCGATGCTGCTGCTAGCCTCGCTGACGCCGGTGGGCCGGGCCGGAACGATTGCCTATATCAGCTGGAACGCCCTGATCGGCTTTGTCGATTACCTTTACACCGTCTACAGCGCCGAGGCCGATGGCACGATCACCGACAAGGAAGAAAACGATGCCTTTTGGGCGCTGGTCGGAATGTTCCCGTTTCGCCTGGTCGAACTTGTCACCACCGCGCGAATGGCGATCGTCCTGGGCCAGGCCTTTGTCGAGGTCGCGCTGGCCGCCCTGGACGAGCTGTCGGACAGGATCGCGCTGTTGATGCAGGCGCGCGATGCCGGTTGGGACAGCGCCGTTGCGCTGGATGCCAGCCATTCGGTTTTTGTGCCGGCCTACGCGCTGGCCGATATCCGCCCGGCGGATGCACCATGACCCAGATCCGCGATCTGACCCGGGCGCTGGGCGATTTCGCCTTTGCCGATGGGCGGGGCGGTATCCTTGTTCATCCCGGCCCGACCGGCGTGCAGCTTTATGCGCTCAGCCCCGCGAACGTGCCGCGCCACTGGACCAACGCCGAGCTGTCCCACCTGGCCAAGATCCTGCCGAAAATGCCTACGCGCCGCCTGGGCCGCGCCACCGCGAACGAGGAAACCCGCCGCCGGATCGAATATTTGCAGGATCGGCGCAAAGAGTATCAAAACCTCGTCTCGCTCGATCCCGATGGCCGTCCGATCCCCGTGCCGGGCGCCACCGTGCAGCCTGACCAGCTGCCCCGGCTTTACGCGGGCGTCCATCCCGAAACGGGCACCTTGGCGATCTTTGGATCGGAATACCCCATACCGAACACCAATCTGCGCGGCGACGAGCTGGTATTCGAGCTGGACCTCGACGACGACCAGATGAAAAAGCTGAAATCCGGCGGCGTGGCGGATTACGAAAACATCCTGCGCAGCGCGCGATTTTCCGATGCGCGGGTGCTGTATTACGACGACAACCTGCCCATCACCGGCAAACAGGCGCGCACCCACAACCTGAAATCGATCAAGACGCTGGATGCCTTTACGGCGCATATCGTCCGTCGGTTCGAAATGTCGATCATCGGCAACCTGACGCAAATGGCCCAGGACGAATGGCTTGAGGCGCGGACGGTTTCCGTGGCGCCATCGGGCCAGGTGAATACATCGCGTCTGGGTGCGCAGGGCCGCAATTTCTCGATGACCGTGGTGCGCGGTGTGCACATCGAAAACGGCAAGGAAATCTCGCGGCCCACGCGGCCGCTTTACACGTCGATGACATTCGTCGAATCGATGGCATCGCATCATCAAAAGGTGCTGCGCGACGCCATGCGCAATTTCGCGAACCGCCGCGTCTTGGGCCGCCCGCGCCGCTAGTTCAGGCCGGCGCCGGGGCGGTTTCGCCGGCCAGGGGCAGTGTTTTCAACGGTTGGGCCGGGTCGGCCAAGGCATCGGGCAGCGGCGACTGACCGGCCTCGATCAAGCGCTTGCCAGTCATATAGGCGCGCGGGTCGTTCATCGCGTCCACCGCCAGCAGCTGCGCGTCGCGGTAATACCAATGGCTGCGGCTGTCGGGCTTGTCGCCGTCGCGGATCACGACCCGCGTAAAGCCGGTGTTCAAGCCGGCGATCTGCAGCTTGACGTCATACTGATCGGACCAGAACCACGGCCTGGCGGCATAGGGCGTCGTGTCACCCAGCATGGCGGCGGCGACGGCCTCGGCCTGGTCGATGGCGTTGGGCACGCTTTCCAGCCGGATGCGCCCACCCCGATACGGAAAGGAACAGCAATCGCCCGCCGCGAAAATCCCCGGCGCAGATGTGCGGCCCAGCGCATCCACGGCGATGCCATTGTCGATGGTCAGCCCCGCCGCCTCGGCCAGCGCGGTGGCCGGTCGCACGCCGATGCCGCAAATGACGAAATCCACCGTCACCGCGCTGCCATCCGACAGGCTGGCCATCAGCGCGCCATCGCCCTGCGCCAACGCATTCAGGCCACAGCCTTCGCGGATGTCGACCCCGTGGCGGGCGTGCATCTGGCGGATCCAGTCGGCGGTTTCGGCGCTGGCGACCCGCGCCAGGATACGCGGCGCCATTTCAACCAGCGTGACAGACAGGCCGCGCGTGGCCGCAACCGCCGCCGCCTCCAGCCCGACATAGCCGCCACCGACGATCAGAACACGGCGGCCGGGCCGAAACTCGTGCGCCATCGCATCAGCATCGGCCAGCGACCGCATCGTGTAAACACCGGGCAGATCGCCACCCACGGCCGCGGGCAGGCGGATCGCATCGGCGCCGGGGGTCAGCGCGATCATGTCGGCAGCGATGGTCGCGCCATCGGCCATCGTGATCGTCCGCGTGGCCGCGTCGAGTCCGGCCACCCGCGCGCCTGTCAGCAAGTCGATCCCCTGGTCGGCATAGAATTGCCCTGGGCGCAGGAACAGCCGCTCCAACTCCATCTCGCCCGAGATATATTTCTTGGACAGCGGCGGGCGCTGGTAGGGCGGCACCGGCTCGGCCCCGATCAGCGTCAGCTTGCCGTCGAAACCAAGGGCGCGCAGCTTGGCCGTCAACGACGATCCGGCCTGGCCTGCACCGATCACGGCGATATGGGTCATGGCGAAAATCCTCGTGCTGTGGCGGGGCGCGCATCCGTGCCGCGCGCGCCCCGCCGATGGATCAGAAGGTCTTGTAGCCCAGGAACTTGCCGTCCAGCACGATCTTGACGCGGTCGCCCTTGGGGTCGGGCGTGCGCGAAATGTCCATCGTGAAATCGATGGCCGACATGATGCCGTCGCCGAACTCTTCCTCGATCAGCGCCTTCATCGTGGTGCCATAGACATTCACCACCTCGTACAGGCGATAGATCAGCGGATCGGTCGGCACCGCCGTCGGCAACGAGCCGCGATAGGGCACGGTCATCAGCAACGCCACTTCCTCGTCCGAGAAATTCATCTTCAGCGCGTTGCCCGCCTTTTCGATTTGTTCCTTGGTCAGCGAAATCTGACCCATCAGGGCGGCCGTCACCCATTCCTTGGATTGGCCGACCTCTTTGGCCACATCGGCCCATTTGATGTCGTTGAACGTCTTATGCGCGACGATTTTCTCGGTCAGTTCTGCGCGGGTGGTCATGGTCTTTCTCCGTGTTGGTCGTGTTGGGTTGGGTCAAAGGAAAACCGGGGGCAGGGCACGGCGTCACCGGTCCGTGGCGCGGGTAATGCGCCACGGCCTGTGTCAGGGCCGGCCCGCGAAAGGCGGCTACAGCGCGGCGATCATCTTGCGCAGGTGCTTGGTGGCGGGGGTGACGATGGCAACGAAATACGCCTCGCGCAGGCGGCGCTGCGCCTCGCCGCCCGAGACATAGCCGCGCGCCCCGCTGTGCAGCATGGCGTAATGCGCGGCCTCGACCGCCAGTTCGCCGCCGGTCAGCCGCGCCTGCAAGACACGCTTCCAATAGGCGTCCGACAGGTCATAGGGCGTCTTGGCCAGTTCCAGAACTTCGGTCACCAGCGCGTCATACTGCGCCTCCAGATCGTCGGCGCCCTTTTCCAGGTACTGGTTCACGTGGCCCAGCGGCCCTTCCATCTTGCGGATCAGGTCGACCGAGCTGCGGATCATGCCCGCCGCCATCCCGCATTGCAGCAGAACGAAACCGCCGCGGATGCGCTGAATGAACGGCATCGCCGGATCGCCGATCACCTGCTCGTCGGGGATGAAGGCATCGCGGAACATCACCTGGCAGGTGGCCGTGCCGCCCATGGCGACGAAATCGTGGTCAAGGCGCAGCTTGACGCCCTTGGCCTCGTCCGCGTGGGCAATGGCCATGACGGTCTTGCCATCCACCTCGAACATCATGCCGAACCAGCCGTCTTCGGACAGATTCGACACCCAGGGCAGCACGCCCTTGACCTTGTAACCGCCTTCGACGCGGGTGCCCTGCAACTTGAATTTCTCGATCTCGGCAATCGCCTTCATCGGGTTGGACATGCCGGTGC
>JAASTF010000301.1 GCA_021767525.1 Paracoccaceae bacterium | reverse complement strand
GACGCGGTCCCGGAAACGGGGCCGCGTTTTCTTTTTGCGCCTGGCTGCGCCGCCCGATAGGCTGACCCTGTCAGCAAAAGGGAGGAGTGACATGCGCATCATGGCAGCAGCCCTGATCCTTGCGGCGGGTATGGCCCAGGCCGACGAGGTCGCGATCACCAAGGGACGGATGTCGGTTACCGTGGACACGCCCGAAGGCCAGCAGGTGATCGAACGTATTCAGGACCCCGAGAACGTGATCACTGGCGAGTGGGCCAAAACCTCGCGGCCCTGTCCGAATTTCTGCATTCAGCCGATCATCCCCGCGCCGGGTGTCACGCCCATCGGCGAGCTGGAGTTGATGGAATTTCTGAACGATCCCGATGTGGTGGTGATCGACGGGCGCGTGCGGCGCGATTTCGCCACGGGCGCGATCCCCGGCGCGGTCAACGTGCCCTATACCGAGGCCGCCGACCGCCTGGGCGAGCTGGGCTGTGAAATCGATTTCGACGGGTTCATCTGCGATGGCGACGATGTGAAAAGCGTGGCGCTTTACTGCAACGGGCCTTGGTGCGGGCAGTCGCCCACCGCCGCGCGCCGGATGATCGAGGCCGGGTTTCCCGCCGAAAAGATCTACTACTATCGGCCCGGGATGCAGGGCTGGCGGATGCTGGGCCTGACGGTCACGGGGGCCGAATGAGCGCTCTGCCGGTGATCGGCGCGCAGTTGTCGGTGCTGGACCTGGACCGGCACCGCGACTGGCTGTTCGAGAAGGACCGCGATATCGAGCTGCCCGAGTTCTGCATGGCCGACATCCTGGCCAACCCGGGGCCGTTCATCGATATGGCGCTGGACAAGCTGAAGGGCTGGAACGGGCGGTTGGGCATCCACGGGCCGTTTTCGGGGTTTGAATTGGATGTGAAAGACCGCGAAATTCGCGCGGTGGTGCAGGCGCGGCTGGACCGCGCTCTGGAGGTCTGCACCCGGCTGGGCGCGCGGCAGATGGTGATCCACTCGCCCTACGATCCGTGGGACGCGCATAACCTGGACAACGCCCCGCACGGGCGCGAGAAATCGGTGGGCCAGATCCTGGACACGCTGGCGCCTGCGCTGAAACGGGCCGAGGCCGAGGGCGTGGAGATGGTTCTGGAAAACATCAAGGACACCGACCCGGGCCTGCGCCGCGCGGTGATCGAGGCCGCCGACACGCCCGCCCTGCGCCTGTCGGTCGATACCGGCCACGCGCTTTGGGCGCATGTTTCCGCGGGGGCGCCGCCGGTGGATCGGTTTGTGCAGGACGCGGGTGAGTTGCTGGGCCACGTGCATCTGCAAGACGCCGACGGCTATGCCGACCGCCACTGGGTGCTGGGCGAGGGCGACACGAATTTCCACCCGATCTTCAAGGCGCTGGGCGAGTTGGAGGCAAAGCCGCACCTGATCGTCGAGATCAACGATTTTTCACGCGTGCCGGAGAGCGTGGCGTATCTGGAACGGTTGGGTTTGGGGGAGTAAAACCGTTAGCCGCAGGTTCACCCCATTGTAACCCACGACGCGCCCGCTCGGTCGTGAACTTTTGCGCGCTTCCGCATATTGGGCGGATCGAACGCGCGGTGAAATACAAGACTTGGATAGAATTTCCTAGGCGAAAATAAGATTTATTGGCTCGCAGAAAAGCTCACAAAAACGATCAAAAGATTCAGGAGTGTTGCTATTGTCACGACCGCAGTCATGATAAAGATACCAATAGTCAAACGGTCAAGCCGCCGTGTGTATCTAGCGAGTTGCCGCGCCCTAAGTTCTTCAAGATAGTAGCCAACTCCAACTTGCGTGTTTTTGGCTACGCGATCATGGAGCTTGAGCAACTCCTCATCATCTAGCGCTTTTAGTTCTTTAAGGGTTTGAGCAATCATCACCGCTTCCTCCGCTTCACATTTCCCCCGCGCTGCCCCGGGCGCCCGGCCGTCGACCGGCCCCGCGATTTCGTGGCCTCTTCGCTGGCGCGTTCGACGGCCTGCTGACGGGCCAGCGGGTCGTCGTGCACGGCCAGGTCAACCGCTTCCAGCCGCTTGATTTCGTCCCGCAGACGTGCCGCTTCTTCGAATTCCAGGTTCTCCGCGGCCTTGCGCATGTCTTCGCGCATCCCTTCCAGCACCGCCTGCATGTTCGAGCCTTGCAGCCCCTCGTCGATCGTGGCGGTGACGCGGTTCATGTCCACATCGCCCTTGTAGAGCCCAGCCAGGATGTCATCGACGTTCTTCTTGACCGTTTCCGGCGTGATCCCGTGCTCCTCGTTATAGGCGATCTGCTTGGCGCGGCGGCGGTCGGTTTCGGCCATTGCGCGTTCCATGCTGCCGGTGATGCGGTCAGCATACATGATGACGCGGCCATCGGCGTTGCGCGCGGCCCGCCCGATCGTCTGGATCAGCGAGGTTTCCGAGCGCAGGAAGCCCTCTTTATCCGCGTCCAGAATGGCCACCAGCCCGCATTCGGGAATATCCAGGCCCTCGCGCAGCAGGTTGATGCCCACCAGCACGTCGAAGGCGCCAAGCCGCAGGTCGCGCAGGATCTCGATCCGTTCGATCGTGTCGATGTCGGAATGCATGTAGCGGACGCGCACGCCCTGTTCGTGCAGGTATTCGGTCAGATCCTCCGCCATGCGTTTCGTCAGCGTGGTGCACAGCGTGCGGTATCCGGCGGCGGCCACGCGCTTGACCTCGTCCAGCAGGTCGTCGACCTGCATATCGACGGGCCGGATTTCCACCTGCGGGTCCAACAAGCCGGTGGGGCGGATCACCTGTTCGGTGAACACGCCGCCCGTCTGCTCCAACTCCCACGCACCGGGGGTGGCGCTGACAAAGATGGATTGCGGGCGCATGGCATCCCATTCCTCGAACTTCAGCGGGCGGTTGTCCATGCAGCTGGGAAGGCGGAAGCCGTGTTCGGCCAGTGTGAACTTGCGACGATAGTCGCCGCGATACATGCCGCCGATCTGCGGCACGCTGACGTGGGATTCGTCGGCAAAGACGATGGCGTTGTCGGGGATGAATTCGAACAGGGTGGGGGGCGGCTCGCCCGGTGCGCGGCCGGTCAGGTAGCGGCTGTAGTTCTCGATGCCGTTGCACACGCCCGTCGCCTCGAGCATTTCAAGGTCGAAATTGGTGCGCTGTTCCAGTCGCTGCGCCTCGAGCAGCTTGCCCTCACCCACCAGCTGATCCAGCCGCTGGCGCAGCTCTTTCTTGATGTTGATGATGGCCTGGTTCATCGTGGGCTTGGGCGTCACGTAGTGCGAGTTGGCATAGACGCGCACCCGCTCCATATTGGCGGCCTTTTGCCCGGTCAGCGGGTCGAATTCGGTGATCGATTCCAGCTCTTCTCCGAAGAACGACAGCTTCCAGGCGCGATCCTCAAGGTGGGCGGGCCAGATTTCCAAACTGTCGCCCCGCACCCGGAACGACCCGCGTTGAAACGCCTGATCGTTGCGCCGGTATTGCTGGGCCACCAGATCGGCCATGATGGCGCGCTGGTCATAGTCTTTGCCGACCTCCAGATCCTGTGTCATGGCGCCATAGGTTTCGACGCTACCGATGCCGTAAATGCACGACACCGAGGCGACGATAATCACGTCGTCGCGTTCCAAAAGCGCCCGGGTGGCCGAGTGACGCATCCGGTCGATCTGTTCGTTGATCTGGCTTTCCTTCTCGATATACGTGTCCGACCGCGGCACATAGGCCTCGGGCTGGTAATAGTCGTAGTAGCTGACGAAGTATTCGACCGCGTTTTCGGGAAAGAACCCTTTGAATTCGCCATAAAGCTGGGCGGCCAGCGTCTTGTTCGGGGCGAGGATGATGGCGGGGCGCTGGGTTTCCTCGATCACCTTGGCCATGGTGAATGTCTTGCCCGTGCCGGTCGCGCCCAGCAGCACCTGGTCGCGCTCGCCCGCGTCGATGCCGCCCGACAGCTCGGCGATGGCCGTGGGCTGGTCGCCCGAGGGCGTGAACTCGGTATGCATGACGAAACGTTTGCCGCCTTCCAGCTTTTCGCGTGTCTTCACGTCGGGGGCGGGCGAATGCAGGATCGGCTCCGATTTGTCGGAATGGGCGTAGGGCATAAGAATCTCCGGCAGGGTTGATGCAGATTTGATCTGTTTTTGTTCCAGTTCAACCCCGGCCGTTTTCTG
>JAASTF010000300.1 GCA_021767525.1 Paracoccaceae bacterium | reverse complement strand
GTCAAGCGTGCATGTTGCGCAGGCCTGCATTTCGGGGCAAAGACTGCGGCATGACAAAGCCACACGCGCCAGAAACCAACCGATCGCTGCCCATCGCGCTGTTGCGCGCGCGCGAAAAGGTGATGGGCCCGATCCGGGCGATGCTGGCCGATGTGGGTGTGACCGAACAGCAATGGCGCGTGTTGCGGGTGCTGGACGAGCGCGGGCCGCTGGACCCCACGGAAATCGCGGACCGGTCTTGCCTGCTGCTGCCCAGCCTGACGCGCATTCTGCAGACGCTGGACGGCAAGGGGCTGGTCAGCCGCGCTGCCCACCCCACCGACCGGCGCAAGCAGATCGTCACGATCACCGATGACGGCCGGGCGCTGATTGCCGAGAACCTGAAGGAAAGCCAGCGGCTGAACGCCTGGCTGCGCGACAGTTTCGGGCAGGACAAGCTGGACGAGCTTTTGGACCTTTTGAACGAGCTTGATGGGCTGGATCGCCCCGACGGACGTTAACGCGCGCCTTGCGGCACGACGCCCTGCGCCACCCATTCGTCAAAGATTTCCAGAACCGTTTCGCTGAACGCGTCATCGTTGATGTGGCATTCCAGCACGCGCAGATCGGTGGTGTCGGGCACCGCGGCTTGCATGGCCGCGTTGAAGGCGGCCAGCCCCTCGGCATCATGCAGCGGCGCGCCGGGCCTGTCCCATTCGTTGCCGCCGCCCTTGGGCAGAATGAAAACCGACGGGCCGTTGGCTTGCGCCAGCTTTTCACCCAACACCTGTGCGATCTCGCGCCGCTCATCCGTATTCAGTATGACCGAGGTCAGCAGCCGGTTATGCGCATGAGTCGGACGGCCTTGCAGGCGTTCGGGGATAGGCTGCCAGCCGATCAGGTCGACCAGGTCATAGCACGCCGAGCTGACGATTTGCGGGATGCCGCGCTTGCCCGCGTTGGTCACGCGATCCGCGCCCGCTGAAATGCCCGAACCCATGTGGTGGTTGACCACCTCTTGCGTGGCAAAATCCATCACGCAGGCAAAGGCACCTTCCGCCGCCAGCGATTCAAAGGCGCGACCGCCCATGCCGGTGGCGTGAAACACCGCCACTTCATAGCCGCGCCGCTCCAACTCGGGCTTCAGCTTGACCATGTAATGCAGGATCGTCTTGCCGAAACTGGTCATCCCGATCAGCGGCCGGTCACGCTTGGGCGGCTCGACGGCGCGGGCCGCGCCAAGAACGGCGCCCGCTGCCTGCGACAGCGAGGATTTGCAGACCGAGTTCAACCCGTACAGCCCGCCCGCCCACAGGATCATCTGGATATCGGCAGCCAGCCGTTCCGGCGGCAGCATGGCCGAGAAGCTGACGGTCGACACCACGTATTTCGGCACACCCAGCGGCAGCGCCGCGCAAACGTCCAGCGCCAGGTCGGTGCCCATCGTGCCGCCCAGCACGATCACCCCGTCAATCGCGCCCTCGCGGTAAAGACGCACCGCCTGATCCGCCGCGCCACGCGCCATGATCTGCATGGCGATGTTCTCATCCTCGCTGTCGATGGCCGCCTGGATGCTGCTGCCGCCCGCCTGCGCCACATCGTGTTTCGACACGTCGCAGGGTTGGCTGGGGTCGCCCAACACGCTGACATCCATCGTCATCACGCCGCCGTCCTGAGCGCGGATGCATTGCGCAAGATAATTCAGCTCGTCATCCTTGGTGTCGTAGGTGCCCACGATCAGGATTGTCTTGTCGGCGGTCATGGTCATCCTCCGTTCAGGTAGCGTTCGGCAAGGGGCAGGGCGGTGGCGATGGCGCGTGCGGATCGAGCTGTGCCGCCGGGTTCGTGCAGGCGCGGCATGATCCAGCCGGGGTAGGTCAGCGCACGCAGCAAGAGGAATAGGTCAAGCCGCGACGGTTCAATACAGCGGCGTATGGAATAGCCGTCAATCAGCGCGGCACGGATTCCGGCATAGTCAGGCGCATCCAGAAAGCGCATCAGAAACGTGGCCAGTTCGAAATCGCGAAAGCCCCAGCCGCCATCGTCGAAATCGATCAGGTACAGCGTGTCGCCATCGCGCAGCACGTTCTCGGTGATCACATCGGCGTGGATCAGGCCGTAATCCAGCTCGGCCTCGCACGCGGCCAGGTCCGCATCGGCCTGCGCCCGCGCGGCGTGGAATAGGGCGCGTTGATCGGGCGTCAGGTGCGGGTGATCCCAGAAACAGCCCCAAAGCGGCGCGTCACCCAAAAGGCCCGCCCGATCCCAAGCGGGACGGGTGAAGCCAGTGGGCGGTGTCCAGTCATCCGACAGGTCGTGTAGCTGTGCCAGCAGCCGTCCCAGTCGATGTGCCAGCGCCGGGCGGTCGGCCACGCCCTCCATCGCGCCGCCCGTGCCCAGCGGTGCCCCCGGCAGCCATGTCAGCACGTCCACCAGCGTGTCGCCCACTTTTGCCGTCATCTGTCCGTCGGGCAGGGGCAGGGGACGCGGCACAGCCATGCCGCCCGCTTCCAGCGCGGCCATCCAGTGCAGTTCCGAGTCCAACTCGGCCTGGCTGCGATACCCCGGTCGGTGCAGGCGCAGCGCATAGGCGCTGTCTGATCCCTCGGCACGGTAGACGATGTTTTCACGCCGCGCGGCCAGGCTCACGCGCGCCGGGTCGAACCCCCACAGCGCCGCGGCCTGATGTGCCAGCGCCTCGCTCATGCCAGCGGGGTTTCCGTCAGAACGGCATCCAGGGTTTCGATCATCTGATCGACATTGGCGCGCGAAAACACCATCGGCGGGCGCATTTTTAGAACGTTGTAATGCCGGCCGAGAAAGTTCAGCAAAACACCGCGCTGGCGCATCCCGTTCGCCACCTTTTTCGTGAAGGCGGTGGCCGGTTCCTTGGTGCTGCGGTCCAGCACCATTTCCGCGCCGAAAAACAGGCCCGAGCCGCGCACATCCCCGATGCACGCGTGCCGCTGCGCCAGCTGTTGCAGGCCCGCCTTGGCATAGGCGCCCACATCGGCGGCATTGGCCTGCAATCCCTCTTCCTGCACGACGCGCAGGGTGGCCATCGCCGCCGCGCAAGACACCGGGTTGCCGCCGAACGTGTTGAAGTAACGGAAATTGTTGCGAAATTCATACATCGTGTCGCGTGGTGCGATCACGGCGGCCACGGGGTGGCCATTGGCCATCGGTTTGCCGATGGTCACGATATCGGGGGTAAAGCCGATCTTTTCGTGGCCCCAGAAATGGCTGCCCAGGCGGCCGAAACCGGGCTGCACCTCGTCCGCGATGATCACGCCGCCTGCGCGGCGCACCACCTCGACCGTCGGATCCAGCCAGCCGGCGGGCAGGTCGGGAAAGCCTTCGTTGGCGAAGAACGGGCACAGGATGAGACTGGAAAAGCCGTATCCTTTTTCCTCCAGCACCGCGATCTGGCGCTCGACCTCGGCGGCGAACGCGCGGGCATGGGCCATGCCGCCCTCGCCCCCCAGCGGGCGATAGCTGTCGGGCGCCGGCACGAAGCCCACGCTGTCCCAATAGCCCCCCGGCGGCGGGTTCGAGCGTGATAGCTGGTGCACCGCCGTCGTGTTGCCGTGATAGGTGTGGTCGGTCGCGATCACGCCGGTCTTGCCGGTCAGGGCCTGGGCCATGCGCAGCGCCACGTCATTCGCCTCGGACCCGGTGCAGCACATCAGCGCGGTGTCCAGCGTCGGGCCGAAGGTGGCGGTCAGCGCCTCGACATAATCCAGGATACCTTCGTGCAGATACCGGGTGTGGGTGTTCAGCGTGCCGGCTTGTTCGCAGATCGCCTGCACCACGCGCGGATGACAATGGCCCACATGCGGCACGTTGTTGTAGCAATCCAGGTATTGCCGCCCGTCCGCGTCCCACAGGTGCACACCCTCGCCGCGCACCAGGTGCACCGGCTCGTCGTAAAAGGTGGACATGTTGGGGCCCAGCAGGCGGGCGCGGCGTTGTTCAAGCGTTTCGGTCACAGCTGCATCCATGCGGTTTTCAGGTCAAAATACTTTTCGAAGGCGTGCATCGACTTGTCATGACCATTGCCCGATTGCTTGACGCCGCCAAGGGGCACCGTGTTGTCGGACCCGCCATAGGTGTTCACATGCACCACGCCCGCGCGGATATCACGCACCATGCGATGGGCGCGCGACAGGTTGGATGTCCATACCCCCGCAGCCAGCCCGTAATCGGTG
>JAASTF010000299.1 GCA_021767525.1 Paracoccaceae bacterium | reverse complement strand
TATTCGCTGTTCGACCAGGCCGGCACATTCGTCACCATGATCGGCTTTTCGATCCCGCCGTTTTTCACCGGCCCGCTGCTGATCGTGGTGTTTTCGGTGCAGCTGGGGTGGTTTCCGTTCATCTATGACACCACGCACCAAGTGGTCGATTGGGACAGCTTTGTTTACCAGCTGAAACAGATGGTCATGCCGGTGATGGTGCTGGCGCTGCAAACCACCGCACAGATCAGCCGCTTCATGCGCGCCTCGGTGCTGGACAACCTGAACCAGGATTACGTGCGCACCGCCCGCGCCAAGGGCCTGGGCGAGGCCGTGGTGGTGATGATCCACGTGCTGCGCAACTCGATGATCCCGGTGATTACCGTGATCGCGCTGGGGGTGCCGGGCATCTTCGGCGGCGCCATCATCACCGAGGTCGTGTTCTCGGTGAACGGGATCGGCCAGTTGCTGATCACCGCGCTTTTCGCCAATGACCTGCCGATGGTGATGACCATCACCTTCATGTTCGCGGTGCTGATCGTGCTGTTCAACCTGATCGCCGATATCCTTTACGGCGTGCTTGACCCGAGGATCCGCTATGACTGATCCCACACCCAACCCCAACGCGCCCCTGAACGCGCTGGCCGACCGAGACATCCCCCGCCCGCCGCGCAGCCAGTGGCGCGACGTGTGGGACCAGTTCAAGCATCACAAGGGCGCGCTGATGGGCGGCGGCTTTTTGATGTTCGTGACGCTGGCGGTGCTGTTCGGGCAATATATCTGGACCATCGACCCGACCAAGCTGGACATCCGCAACAAGGACATCCGCCCGATCTTTACCGCGATCTGGGACAGCGACGCCAAGGTCAGCTGGGCGCATCCGCTGGGCTCGGACAACCTGGGCCGCGATCACCTGGCGCAGATCATCGCGGGCGGGCGCGCCTCGATGGCGGTGGGCTGGGCGGCGATGGTGCTGACCATGCTGATCGGCACCACCATCGGCGTGCTGGCCGGGTTCTTCAAACGGCTGGATGGCCCCTTGATGCGCTTCACCGACCTGGTGCTCAGCTTGCCGATCCTGCCGCTGATGCTGGTGGCGGTGACGCTGTTCCGGCAACCGCTGCGGTCGAATTTCGGGCCGGAAACCGGCATGTTCATCCTGATCGTCGGCGTGATCGGCGTGACCAGCTGGATGCAGACCGCGCGCATCGTGCGCGGCGATATCCTGGCGCTGAAGGAACGCGAATTCGTGCTGGCCGCCCGCGCCTCGGGCACCACGTCGCGGGGGATCATCTTTCGCCACCTGCTGCCCAACGTGCTGTCGCCCATCATGGTGTCGGCCACGCTGGGCCTGGCCACGGCCATCATCACCGAAAGCGCGCTGTCGTTCCTGGGCGTCGGCTTTCCGTCCGACTTCCCGACCTGGGGCAAAATGCTGGCCGACGCGGTGCCGCGCATGCAGGAATTCCCCGAGCGTGTGATGCTGCCGGGAATCATGATCTCGCTCACCGTGCTGTCGGTGAACTACCTGGGCGACGGGTTGCGCGACGCGCTCGACCCGCGCATTCGCGGGCGCTGAGACGAAAAAAGAACGCGATCAAGCGGCCCGCCCCACCGGCGGGCCGTTTCTTTTGCGCCGCCACGCCGCGCCAAACGCCCGTTTCGCGCCAGCCATCAGAACCGGAACATCGTTCTTCCCAATCGGGCCAGCGCCGCCCACCTGCCCCTTGATCGCCTGCCCGTTCCGCCACAATTGGACCGATATTCCACCTTCCCCAGCGGAGACAGACGATGTTCGAAAGCCTTGGATTTGACACCCTGACCGCGCCGCAGGCCGCCGTCTGGTTCGCGCTGGCCCTTGGGCTGGCCTTTGGCGCGCTGGCGCAGATCACGCGCTTTTGTTTCCGCCGCATGATCGACGGCGACGACCGCGCGCAGGCCGCCGGTGTCTGGCTGACCGCGCTGGCCGTGGCCGTGCTGGGCACGCAGGCCGCCGTGGCGCAGGGCTGGATCTCGTTTGCCGATCACCGCTTCATGGCATCCGGCCTGCCGGTTCTGGCCATCGTGGCGGGCGGGCTGATGTTCGGCGCGGGCATGATCCTGACGCGCGGCTGCATCTCGCGCCTGACCGTCCTGACCGGCAGCGGCAACCTGCGCGCAGCGCTGGTGCTGGTGGTCTTCGCCGTGGTGGCCCATGCCACGCTCAAGGGCGTGCTGGCGCCCCTGCGCACCGGGCTGAGCAGCGTCACGCTCGACGTGGCCCCCGCCCTGCCGGGCAGCGGGCTGATCTGGGCGGGCGTGATCGCGCTGGCCGCGCTGGCCTTTGCGCTGCGCTCGGGCAACCGCGCGGGCACCCTGATCCTGGCCGCCGCCCTGGGCGCGCTGGTGCCGCTGGCCTGGGTCGGCACCGGGTTCGTGCTGTATGACGATTTCGATCCCATCGCGATGGAGTCGCTCTCGTTCACCGCCCCCGCGACCGAGGCGCTGTTCTACACCGTTGCCTCGACCGCCGTATCCCCCAGCTTTGGCCTGGGGCTGGTGGGCGGCGTGATTGCCGGCGCGCTGCTGGCCGCGCTGATCCGCGGGCAGTTCCAGTGGCAAAGCTTTGAAACCCCGCACCAGACCGGCCGTTACATGGCAGGCGCCGCGCTGATGGGCGTGGGCGGCGTTCTGGCGGGCGGCTGCACCGTGGGCGCGGGCCTCTCGGGCGTTCCAACCCTGTCGCTGGCCGCGATCCTGGCCATCGGCTCGATCGGGCTGGGGGGCTGGCTTACTCGCGCCGCTCTGCATGGATCGCGCGCTGCAAACGGCGCACCATCCACCAGACAAGCAGCACTACCGGCAGAGTAATCGCCGCCGTCAACGCCCCTTTGCTAAGGCCCGTCACCTCGGCCAGGGGGTAAAGCGCATAACCCGCCAGCGACACCGCGTAATAGCTGATCGCGACCACCGACAAGCCTTCGACGGTGCGTTGCAGTTTCAACTGCATGTCGGCGCGGGTGTTCATGCTTTCCAGCAGCGCCTGGTTCTGGGCGCTGCGTTCCACGTCGACCCGCGTGCGCAGCAGATCGCCCGCGCGAATGGCCCGGTCCGACATCGCCGCCAGCCGCCCCTTTGACGATTGCACCGTGCGCATCGCCGGATCGTACCGGCGCATCATGAACTCGTTGAAGGTCTGCCGCCCGTCGAACCGTGCCTCGCGCAGCACCTCGATCCGCTGATGCACGATCGCCTCATAGGCTTCGGTCGCGCCAAAGCGGAACGCCGCCCGCGCGGCCATCGTCTCCAGCTCGGCCGACACTTCCAGCAGCTTGCCCAGCGTGTCCTCGGCGGGCGTGGCGTTGTCGGTCATTTCCTCCATCAGGTCGGTCAACCGCGCGTCGATATCGTTCATCCGCGGCGACATCGCCTTGACCTCGGAAAAGCCAAGCATCGACATGGTTTTATAGGTTTCGATCTCGCACAGGCGCTGCACCATGCGCCCGATCCGGCGGCTGCCGGTGCCGGGCGCGGCAAAGACGACAAAGCGCTGATGCCCCGCCGCGTCGATGCGGAAATCGCCCGCCACCACCGCGGCATCGTCCAGCACGCGGCTGACCGCCATGCTTTCGGGCACGAACCAATCGTTGATCGCGGCGATCACCTTGTCCTTGTCCGACCACGGCTCGACCCGGATCAGCGCGCTGGTCATCCGCACGCCGGGAATGTCCTCCAGCCAGTCGCTGGGAAACACCTCGAAATCCGCCGGGTCGAAGGGGCGCGAGGACAACCCGTCGATAAAGGCGGTGTAGGTCACGAACTCGGTATGGCTTTCCCATTTCAGCTGATAGCGCCCCAGCTTGCCAAAGTAGTGCGTGGCGCCCGGCTGCGGATGCGGCGCGCCGTAACGGTCCAGCAGCGCCACCAGATGCGCCATATCGGCCTCGCGGTTGCGGCCCGCGGCGTTTTCGGGCTGCTTGACCGCCAGATACACCGCCGTGGACGGCGCCGACAGCGACGGGAACGGGCGCGCATGCAGTTCGTTTGCCAACTGATAGCGCAGGGGATGATCGGCGATTGGGGCCATGGGACACTCCTGATTGCGCAGGAAATACGCCGCGCCGCGTAGGATGTAAACGAAAATCCTTTCGTTTCCAATGACTTGGCGGAATACTATGGCATACTTGCCTATTTGTCACGCGCCGCGACGGCCGCAAGGGTGCCCTGCGCCGCCGCCACCAGCGT
>JAASTF010000298.1 GCA_021767525.1 Paracoccaceae bacterium | reverse complement strand
CGAGAATTTCGAGGACCTGAAGGGCAAGCGCGTGAACGTGGGCAACCCCGGCTCGGGCCAGCGCGGCACCATGGAGGTGCTGATGGCCGAAATGGGTTGGACGATGGATGATTTCGCCGTTGCCAGCGAATTGCAGGCCGCCGAGCAGAGCCAGGCGCTGTGCGACAACAACATCGATGCGATGGTGTATACCGTCGGCCACCCCTCGGGTTCGATCCAGGAAGCCACGACCGCCTGTGACAGCGTTCTGGTGAACGTGTCGAACGACGCCACCGCCGCGCTGGTCGAGGCGAACCCCTTCTATCGCGTGGCCACCATTCCGGGCGGCATGTATCGCGGCAACGACACCGACACGACCACCTTCGGCGTCGGCGCCACCTTCGTCACCTCGGCCGACGTGTCCGAGGACGTGGTCTATGAGGTCGTGAAGGCCGTGTTCGAAAACATCGACCAGTTCCGCAGCCTGCACCCCGCATTCGCCAATCTTGACCCCAAGGAAATGGCGAATGACGGCCTGTCGGCCCCGCTGCATCCGGGCGCGGAAAAGTACTACCGCGAGGCCGGCCTGATCGAATGATCCGGCCCGCGTGACGGCATGACACTGTCCCGGGCGCCCCGCCGTGCCCGGGATCAATAACGGGTAAAAAGGTCAACGGGGGCCATTCATGTCGGACGATCCGCAGCGCCAGGGGCGCCAGTTCAGCGACGAGGATCTTCAGGATCTTGTCGCCAGCACCGATAGCGGCGCGCGCGCGCCGTCCAACAAACTGGTCGCCGGGCTGATCGCGGGCCTCGCGCTGGCCTGGTCGCTGTTCCAGCTTTGGATCGCCCAGCCGCAACTTTGGTTCGCCGAATACCTGCCGGTTCTGAACTCGTCGCAGACACGGCCCATCCACCTGACATTCGCCATCGTCCTGGCCTTTCTGGCCTATCCCGCGCTTAAATCCAGCCCGCGCGACCGTGTGCCGCTGACCGACTGGGTGCTGCTGCTGGTGGGCGGGTTCTGCGCCTTCTACATCTTCCTTTTTTCCGACCACCTGGCGCTGACCGCGCGCTCGGGCCTGCCGACGCAAACCCAGGTCTGGATCGGCGCGATCGGCCTTTTGGTGCTGCTTGAGGCATCCCGCCGCGCGCTGGGCCCGGCGCTGACCATCGTCGGCTCGCTGTTCCTGCTTTATGCCTATATGGGCACCGGCTGGCTGATCCCCGAGCTGATCGAGCATGAGGGGCTTTCCTTCACCGGCCTGATCAACGCGCAGTGGCTGGATACCGCAGGTGTCTTCGGTATCCCGCTGGGGGTGTCCACCGCCTTCGTGTTCCTGTTCGTCCTCTTCGGCTCACTTTTGGACAAGGCGGGCGCCGGCAATTACTTTATCAAGCTGGCCTTTGCGGGCCTCGGCCACCTGCGCGGCGGCCCGGCCAAGGCGGCCGTGGTGGGCAGCGCGATGACCGGCCTGATTTCGGGCTCGTCCATCGCCAACGTGGTGACCACCGGCACCTTCACCATCCCGCTGATGAAGCGCGTGGGCTTTACCAATGAACAGGCCGGTTCGGTCGAGGTGGCCAGTTCCGTGAACGGCCAGATCATGCCGCCCGTCATGGGCGCGGCGGCCTTTCTCATGGTCGAATTCATCGGCATTTCCTATGTCGAGGTCATCAAGCATGCCTTCATCCCCGCGGCGATTTCCTACATCGCGCTGGTCTATATCGTGCATCTGGAAGCGCTGAAAAAAGACATGCCCGCCCTGGGCGAGGCCAAGTCGTTCGGCGGTATGCTGCTGAAATTCTTTATCGGCTTCGCGGTGGCGGGCGCGGCCTTTACCGCGCTGATTTACATCGTCAACGCCATGCAGGCCGCGATGCCTGCGCTAACCGGGCCGATCATGATGGCCCTTCTGGCGGGGCTATACCTGCTGCTGATCTGGGTCGCCGCGCGCCGCCCCGACCTGGAAGAGGACGATCCCAACGATCCCAACATCAAGCTGCCCACCGTGGCCGAGGTCTATGCCACGGGGCTGCATTACGTGCTGCCCATCGTGGTGCTGGTCTGGTTCCTGATGGTCGAACGCCAAAGCCCTGCGAAATCGGCCTTTTACGCCACCGCGCTGATGCTGTTCATCATCGTCACGCAGCGGCCGCTGAAGGCGCTGTTCCGTGGCCAGGGCGGGCAGTTGGCGGCCGAGTTCACCGCCGGGCTGGGCGATCTGCTGCAGGGTCTGATCGCCGGCGCGCGCAATATGATCGGCATCGGCGTGGCCACGGCGGCCGCCGGTATCATCGTCGCCACCGTCACCAAGACCCCCATCGGCACCGAACTGGCCGGGCTGGTCGAGCAGCTGTCGGGCGGCATCCTGTTCGTGATGCTGGTGCTGGTCGGAGTCTTCAGCCTGATCCTTGGCATGGGCCTGCCGACCACGGCCAACTATATCGTCGTCAGCTCGCTCATGGCGTCGGTCGTGGTCAGCCTGGGCGCACAAGAAGGGCTGGTTGTGCCCCTGATCGCCGCGCATTTGTTCGTGTTCTATTTCGGGATCATGGCCGATGTCACGCCACCCGTGGGCCTGGCCAGTTTCGCCGCCGCTGCTGTTTCCGGGGGCGATCCGATCAAGACGGGCTTTACCGCTTTTTTCTACAGCCTGCGCACGGTCGCCCTGCCCTTCCTGTTCATCTTCAACCCCACGCTGATCCTTTATGGAGTCGACCTGGGCACCACGGCGGGCATCCTTCAGGCGATCTTTGTCTTCGTGATCGCCACCTTCGCGATGCTTCTGTTCGCCGCTGCGACGCAGGGCTATTTCCTGGCCAAATCGCGCATCTATGAAAGCGCCGCATTGCTGTTGGTGGCCTTCACCCTGTTTGTGCCGAATGTCTGGCTGAACATGGTGCAATCGCCCTTCCAGCAGATCGAGCCCGCCCGGTTCGAGGAAGTGCTGGCCGAGGTGCCCGAGGGCCAGCGCCTGCGCCTGCAAATCGCCGGGCCAGACTTCAACACCGGCGAGATGACGGAAACGACGCTGGTGATGAATGCCGAAGGCGCGTCTGCTCAGGAACGCATCCAGAATTCCGGACTGATGCTGCTGCCCGAGGGCGACACCGTGCGGATGGAGGAACCGATGTTCGGCACCCCCACCGCCGAAAAGCTGGCGAATTTCGACTTTTACGCCGACACGCCGGTGACGCTGGCCGCGGTGCAGGTGCCGCGTGACCGGATGCCCGCGCAGGTGTTCTATATCCCCGCGCTGCTGCTTTTGGGCCTTGTGATCGTCCTGCAGCGTCGCCGCCAGACCAAGCCCGCCTTCTGAAAGGAGTGCGCCCATGTATGAGAAAATCCTGTTGCCCGTCGATCTGTCGGCGGAACAAAGCTGGGCCCGCGCGCTGCCCGCGGCGCTGCAACTGGGCGGCGCGAATGTCGTGCTGCACGTGCTGACCGTTCTGCCCGATTTCGGCATGTCCGTGGTGGGCAGCTATTTCGACAAGGGGTTCGAGAAAAAGGCCATGCATGACGTGGGCGAGCGACTGTCGGCATGGGTGAACGATCATGTCCCCGACAGCGTCGAGGTGCACCCCCATGTGATGCACGGGCGCATCTACGATCAGATCATATCCGCCGCCGATAAATTGAAAGTGGATGCGATCGTGATCGGCTCCCATACGCCCGAGTTGGCTGACTATCTGCTTGGCCCCAACGCCGCGCGCGTGGTCCGCCACGCACGGCAATCCGTTTTCGTCGTTCGTGGAGAGTAATCAGACGATGACCCATATCTTCGGGCGCTCGAGCGCCCAATTGCCCAAGGCCGTGCGCGGCGAGGGCTGCTATATTCATGATGCCGATGGCCGCGCCTATCTGGACGGCTCGGGCGGGGCGGCAGTGTCGTGCCTGGGCCATTCCGAGCCGGATGTGCGCGCCGCGATCCATGCGCAGCTGGATCAGCTGGCCTTTGCCCATACCGGGTTCTTCACATCCGATCCGGCCGAGGACCTGGCCGACCTGTTGGCCGAAAACGCACCCGAAGGGATCGACCGGGTCTATCTGCTGTCGGGCGGGTCCGAGGCGGTCGAGGCCGCGATCAAGCTGGCGCGGCAATATTTCCTGGAAACCGGTCAGCCCGGCCGCCATCGCGTGATCGCGCGGCGGCAAAGCTATCACGGCAATACGCTGGGTGCGCTGGCCGCGGGCGGCAATGCCTGGCGGCGCGAGAAGTATG
>JAASTF010000297.1 GCA_021767525.1 Paracoccaceae bacterium | reverse complement strand
TGCCGGCGGGGATCTCCATCTCAGACCGGCAGACCCACGACAAAGCGGGCGCCCAGCGGTTCCGAGGTGATATCGGCATCGGTGGGGCGGATATTCTCGGCCCAGATCACGCCGCCATGCGCCTCGACGATCTGCTTCGAGATCGCCAGACCAAGGCCCGAGTTGTTGCCGAACTGGGTTTCCGGACGCTCGGAATAAAAGCGTTTGAACACCTTTGTCAGCGCCTCTTCGGGGATGCCGGGGCCGGTATCTTCGACCACGATCAGCACGCGGTTTTCGCGCTGCCGCGCCCAGACGCGGATCGCGTCGCCGTCTTCGCAGAACGAGATCGCATTGGTGATCAGGTTGACGAAAACCTGCGCCAACCGCGCCTCGAGCCCCTGGATCACGATCGGGTTGGGCGGCAGGTCGGTGATGAAATCGATTCCATCCTCGCGCGCCTGCTGGCCCAGGTATTCGCCCAGGTTCGAGATCATCCTGATCAGATCGAAGGGCTCTTCCTCTTCCTTGACCAGTTCGCTGTCCAGCCGCGAGGCGTTCGAGATGTCGCTGACCAGGCGATCCAGGCGGCGCACATCGTGATCGATCACATCCAACAGCTTGCTACGGTGCTCTTCTTTCTTGACCATCCGCAGGCTGCCCACGGCCGAGCGCAGGCTGGCCAACGGGTTCTTGATTTCATGAGCCACGTCGGCCGCAAATTGTTCGTTGCTGTCGATCCGGTCGTAAAGCGCCGCCACCATGCCGCGCAGCGCCCCGGACAGGCGCCCGATTTCGTCGGGGCGGGCGGTCAGGTCGGGAATGCGGATGCGGCCGACGGTGCCCGATTTGCGCTTGTCGCGGTCGCGGCCCAGCTCGGCCGCCTCGGCCAGGTCGGAAATCGGGTTGGCGATGGTCGAGGCCAGAACAAGGCTAAGCCCGATGGAAACCAACGTCGCGATGATGAACATGCGCAACACACGCTCGCGCTCGACCCGCACGGCGCGGTCGATCTCGGACGAGCTGTTGGCCAGGGCCACCACGCCGATGGGCGCGCCATTGTGCACGATCGGCGTGGCCACGGCGAACAGCGTTGCATTCTCGCCGGCCTGCCCGGTCAGGATGCGGGTGCCGCCGGCCATCGCGTCGCCCACCATGCCGCGGGTCTTTTCCTCGGGGGTGGGGGGCGCCTCGGGCGGGGCCGCGGGGAACATCCCCGACACCCCGGCCCACAGACGGGTCAGGAAATCGACGATAACGGTGCGGTCTTCGGTGTTGGCGTTGGCGTCGAAAGCGCGGGTTACACCGGCCCCTTCGAAACGGCCGACCAGCGTGCCGCCAGCGTCGTAGACATAGGCCTCGACCCCGCGGCGCAGGTCCAGGCCGTTCAGCGTGTCGGCCACGTCGATCCCGTCGCCGGTGGCCAGGCTGACCGGGGCGCCATCAGGCAGCCGCGCTTCGAACACGTCGGCGATCAGTTCGGCCTCGCCCACCAGGGCATTGGCGCGCTGCACCGCCATTGAATCGCGCGACGAGTTGAGAAACAGGATACCCGCCACAAGCACGTTCAAGGCGATCAGGTTGAAGGTGATGATCTTGCGCGTCAGCGGCGAGCGGTTCAACGAGAACCACCCGCGCCGCGCGCGTTTCACGCGCAGCTCTTTTTCGACGGTGCTGTCCGGGGCGACATAATCGTCGCCAAGAACCACATCGCCGTCACGTGAGGGCGTGACGTCGCGCACGACCATCCTTTCGGCCAGGGCCATTACTCTTCGTTATAACGGTAACCGATCCCGTATAGCGTCTCAATCGCCGAGAAATCGTTGTCGACGCTGCGCATTTTCTTGCGCAACCGCTTGATATGGCTGTCGATGGTGCGGTCGTCGACATAAACCTGATCGTCATAGGCCACGTCCATCAGCTGATCGCGGGACTTGACGAAACCGGGGCGCTGGGCCAGCGCCTGAAGCAACAGGAATTCGGTCACGGTCAGCGACACGTCCTTGCCTTTCCAGGTCACGGCATGGCGCAGCGGGTCCATCCGCAGGTCGCCGCGTTCCATCACCTTGGTTTCCTCGGTATCGCCCACGATATCGCCGGCGACAGCCTCTTGCCGGCGCAGCAGGGCGCGGATACGCTCGACCAGCAGGCGCTGGCTGAACGGCTTTTTCACGTAATCGTCGGCGCCCATGCGCAGGCCCAGCACCTCGTCGATCTCGTCGTCTTTCGAGGTAAGGAAGATCACCGGCATCGAGGTTTTCTGGCGCAACCGTTGCAACAGGTCCATCCCGTCCATGCGGGGCATCTTGATGTCCAGCACGGCCATATCTGGCAGTTTCTTGTTGAAGGCATCCAGCGCCGATTGCCCATCGTTATAGGTTTCCACCTCAAAGCCTTCGGCTTCGAGAGTCATTGCGACAGACGTCAGGATATTCCGATCGTCGTCTACAAGCGCGATCTTCGACATGGGGTTTGTCCTTGTACTGCTCTCACGTTTTATAGTTTTTCGGCAGTATTCCTAAATTTGCCCTTGTCAGGCAACGATTATCTGCGAATCGCGCCGATCTGGCCGTGGTTTTCCCCTAAAATTTGCACGGTCGCCCCCGAAGTGGCGCAATCGGGCCACACAGGGGCGGTCCGGCGGGGCGCGGAATTCCGCGCGTTTGCGCTAACCTGCGACTGGTTGCGCTAACTGTGCGAAAGCGTCCTGTTCCTTCACGGAAGCGTCATGTTAAGAGGCCGCTACGGCCTGCATGCGGGCCGGGCGCCTTGGCCGTTTCCCGGCCGTTGCGCCATTTCTGCGGAACCGCCGCCAAGGCGCGGCTACAGGAGCTTGGCATATGACATTTGGACGGGTGAACCCGCAATTCCGGCTTGAGGATCAAGGGATCGAAGGGCTGGGCAATGTCTATTACAATCTGATGGAGCCCGCGCTGATCGAAGCCGCGCTCAAGAACGGCGAAGGCACGTTGGGCAATGGCGGCGCTTTCCTGGTGACCACCGGCAAGTTCACCGGCCGCTCGCCCAAGGACAAGCACGTGGTCAAAACCGCCAGCGTCGCCGACAAGATCTGGTGGGAAAACAACGCCGCCATGTCGCCCGAAGGGTTCGACGCGCTTTATGCCGACATGCTGGCGCACATGAAGGGCAAGGATTTCTATGTGCAAGACCTGATCGGCGGCGCCGATCCGCAGCTGTCGATAAATGTGCGCATGGTGACCGAGCTGGCCTGGCACGGCCTGTTCATCCGCCACCTGCTGCGCCGCCCCGAGCGCGAGGCGCTGGACAGCTTTGCCGCCGATTTCACCGTCATCAACTGCCCCAGCTTCCAGGCTGATCCGGCCAAGCACGATTGCCGCAGCGAAACCGTGATCGCAATGAATTTCGACCGCAAGATCATTCTGATCGGCGGCACCGAATACGCCGGCGAAAACAAGAAATCGGTGTTCACGCTGCTGAACTACCTGCTGCCGGAAAAAGGCGTGATGCCGATGCACTGCTCGGCCAACCACGCCGATGGCAACCCGGTCGACACGGCCGTGTTCTTTGGCCTGTCGGGCACCGGCAAGACCACGCTTTCGGCCGACCCGGCGCGCACGCTGATCGGCGATGACGAACATGGCTGGTCGGATCGCGGCACCTTCAATTTCGAAGGCGGCTGCTATGCCAAGACGATCAACCTGAACCCCGAGGCCGAGCCCGAGATCTACGCCACGACCACCAAGTTCGGCACGGTGATCGAGAACATGGTGTTCGATCCCGAAACCTTCGAGCTGGATTTCGACGATGACAGCCTGACGGCGAACATGCGCTGCGCCTATCCGCTGAACTATATCTCGAACGCCAGCGAAAGCGCCCTGGGCGGGCATCCCAAGAACGTCATCATGCTGACCTGCGACGCATTCGGCGTTCTGCCCCCGATCGCGCGGCTGACCCCGGCGCAGGCGATGTATCACTTCCTGTCGGGCTTTACCTCGAAGGTGGCGGGCACCGAGCGCGGCGTGACCGAGCCCGAGCCCACATTCTCGACCTGCTTCGGTGCGCCCTTCATGCCGCGCCGCCCCGAGGAATACGGCAAGCTGCTGCAGGAAAAGATCGCCAAGCACGGCGCAACCTGCTGGCTGGTCAACACCGGCTGGACTGGCGGCGCCTATGGCGTGGGCAGCCGGATGCCGATCAAGGCGACCCGCACGCTGCTGACCGCAGCGCTGGATGGCAGCCTGAACGATGCCGAGTTCCGCAAGGACGAGAATTTCGGGTTTGACGTGCC
>JAASTF010000296.1 GCA_021767525.1 Paracoccaceae bacterium | reverse complement strand
GGCTGAAGCTGCCTGTGAAACCGCTGCGCTCGCGCCGGACCAAGGCCAGCCTGGCGGGCCATGCGCTGGACTGGCGCCGCACGATGCGCGCCAGCCTGCGCCACGGCGGCGAGCCGCGCGACCTGGCGATGAAAACCCACCGCACGCGCTGGCCCAACCTGGTGGTGTTGTGCGATATTTCCGGCTCGATGAGCCAATACAGCCGGATGGTTTTGCATTTTCTTCATGCGGTCGCCAATGAAAAGGGCGCGGGCTGGGCCAAGGTCCATGCCTTCACCTTCGGCACGCGGCTGACCAACATCACCCGGCACCTGGCCACGCGCGATGTCGATCAGGCCCTGGCCGCCGCCGGCGCGGAGGCCCAGGATTGGGAGGGAGGCACCCGCATCGCCGCCTGCCTGCACGCCTTCAACCGCGATTGGACGCGGCGGGTGATGGGGCAGGGCGCGGTGGTGCTGCTTATTACCGACGGGCTGGACCGCGACACCGATCACGACCTGGCGCGCGAGATGGAGCGGCTGCACCTGTCGTCGAAACGGCTGATCTGGCTGAACCCGTTGTTGCGCTGGGACGGCTTCGCGCCCAAGGCCGAGGGCATCCGCGCCATGCTGCCCCATGTCGATGCGTTCCGCGCGGGTCACAATATCCAAAGCCTCGAGTCGCTGGGCCGGGCGGTTTCGGACGCGGGCGACAGTGGCGACAAGGCGCGGCTGATGGCGATGCTCTGACACGAACCGGCGGGAACCGGGGCAGGTGCGATGCGTTGTGACCTTGCACCAACCGAAAGGACACCGCATGACCTGTTCCAAGACCGGCCTGGTTTCGGCCCTGGCCCTGTCGATGGCGATTTCGACCCCTGCCACCGCGCAGAACTTCCGCGACGCCCAAAGCCCCCAGGACCTGCCCGCCGGCTTGCGAAACCAGCTGGGTCAGCTTTCGACGCAATGCGCCGCCTCGGCGGGCGCGCTGCCTGATCTGCCCGCCGGTCTGGATTGCGACACGATCGTGCGCCTGGCCCGGATGCAAGACAAGGCGGCGGGTCAGGACGGTGCGCAGCAGAACGGCGCCTCTGCCGGCACAGCCGCCTCCGCCGACACCGCCACCCCGCAGCAGGCCACCCCTGCGCCGGCCCCGGCCGAAACCGCGCAGGCCCGTCCCGATCCGGCCCCGGCCAACCCCGCAGCGCCGGCCAAGCCGCAACCGGGCGCCGCCCGCGCAGATGACAACCCGGCCACCGCGCCGGGTGCGCAGGCGCAGGCGGGTGGGCAAGGCGCCGCGGCGCCGCAAGACGACAATCCCGCCGCAGCGCCCGCGACGCAAGGCACCGCGCAGGCCGATGGCGGCCCGCAACCCGAAAGCCCCGCCGCAGCGCCCGCGGCCGACACCGATGGCCAGGCGGCTGCCGAGGCCACGCCCGACGCGGCCGCCGCGGCGCCCGCGACCCCGGCCAAACCGCAACCGGGGGTCACCCGCGCAGATGACAACCCGGCCACAGCACCGACCACGCCAGACAGCGGGCAGGCCGCCGCATCCGACCCGGCGCCGCAACCGGTTGAAGACACGCCGCCCGCCGACACGGCCGAGGCCGATGCAGCCCCGCAAACCGAGGCCGAGGCGCAGGCCCAGGCCGATGCCGTCGCCCAACGTGACCAAGGCGCCGCCGCCGCGGCGGCAGCCGCCGAAGGCGACGCGCAGGCCGACACCGCCGAGGTGGTCGAGCAAACCATTTCCCAAGGCGATGTGCGGCAATCCTCTGAGGACTTCGATACCAATGTCGACCGATCGGGCGCTCGGGTCGAGGCCGAGGAGGACGGTGACGACAACACCTTGCGCAATGCCGCGCTGCTGGGCCTTGGCGCGCTGGCGCTGTCGCAGATCCTTGGCGATGATGCCGAGGTCGTGTCGAACAGCGGCGACCGTGTCGTGGTGCGCGAGGGCGACCGCCTGCGCGTGCTGCGCAACGACGACGTGCTGCTGCGCCGTCCGGGCGCGGATGTGCAGACCTATCGCTATCAGGATGGCTCGACCCGCAATGTGGTCAGCTATGATGACGGCACGCAGGTCGAGACGATCCGCGCCGCCGATGGTCGCGTTCTGCGCCGCACCCGCATCCTGAACGATGGCACGCGAGTCGTTCTGTTCGACGACACCCGGCAAGAGGAACAGGTGGTGGTCAACGAATTGCCGCAGACCGATGACCGCCGTCAGGTCCGCTTTGAAGAGGTCGACAGCCAGACGCTGGCCGAGGCGCTGCGTGCGCAAGAGGCGCGTGGCATCGACCGCGCCTTTACCCTGAACCAGGTGCGCAACATCGACCGCGTGCGCCAGCTGGTGCCGGAAATCTCGGTCGATACGATCAACTTCCGCACCGCCTCGGCGGCCATTCAGCCGCAAGAGGCCGAAGAGCTGGCCGCGCTGGGCAATGCCATGCGCCGCATGATCGAGGAAAACCCGCGCGAGGTGTTCCTGATCGAAGGTCATACCGATGCCGTGGGGGACGCCGCTTATAACCTGGCCTTGTCCGACCGGCGCGCGGAATCCGTGGCGCTGGCGCTGACCGAGTATTTCGACGTGCCGCCCGCCAACATGGTGCTGCAA
This sequence comes from Paracoccaceae bacterium, assembly GCA_021767525.1. GTDB lineage: Bacteria > Pseudomonadota > Alphaproteobacteria > Rhodobacterales > Rhodobacteraceae > Lutimaribacter. The sequence continues at coordinate 1,659 of JAASTF010000296.1, read as the reverse complement.
GGCTATGGCGAAAGCGATCTGCTGGTGCCCACCACCCAAGCCGAGCGCGCCAACCGCCGCGCCGCCGTGCGGCGGATCACGCCGCTGCTGCGCCAGACCGCCAGCCGGTAAGCCACCGGCGCGAACGTCAGGACAAAAGGGGCGGGCCGCTGGCCTGCTCCTTACGCATTCGGAAAAGCGAATTTATTGATGCAGGTCAAGGTCGCCGCCGATCCGATGTTGTATTCGCAATGCGGAATGTAACAATCGGGGGAGGGCGCTATGCCACTCAATTGGAAAACGGGCGGGGTTCTTTTGGGCCTTGTCTTCTTTTTGGCGGTGCTTCTGGTCAAGCCGATCGGCGTCAGCACGCAATTCGTGATCCTGGACGGGATCGTGGCCGACGCGGTGAACGGCGATTTCATCACGCAAACGGATGAGGGCTGGACCTCGACCAACGCCTACATGGCCAAGTCGGGCGGCAAATACGCCAAGAACGCGGCCAATCCGCTGAACTACAGCTTCGTCTTCGTGCTGGCGATGATGCTGGGCGCGTTCCTGTCGGCGATGGCACGCGGCGGCGTGGGCCAGGGCGAGCGCACGATGCCCGCGCTGTGGCGCGCGAATTTTGGCGACAGCACCACGAAACGCTATGCCGTGGCCTTTCTGGGCGGCTTTGTCGTGCTTTACGGCGCGCGCCTGGCGGGCGGCTGCACCTCGGGTCACATGATGTCGGGCATGATGCAAACCGCGCTGTCGGGTTACATCTTTGCCGCCGGCGCCTTTGCCGCCGCGGTGCCCGTGGCCCTGATGATGTACAAGAAGGAGGCGTAACCGATGTCCTCGATCATTCTCGCACTGGTTATCGGCGCGGCCTTCGGCGCGGTTCTGGACCGCATTGGCGCCACCAACCCCAACTGGATCGGCAAGATGCTGGCGCTGAAGCATCTGCACCTGATGAAAACCATTCTTCTGGCGATTGGCGTGGGCTCGGTCCTGATGTTCGCGGGCCAGATGGCGGGCCTTGTCGATGTCGGCCACATGAGCGTGAAATCGGCCTATGTCGGCGTGTTCATCGGCGGGCTGCTGTTGGGCGCGGGCTGGGCTGCGTCGGGCTATTGCCCCGGCACGGGCGTCTGCGCCGCCGCCTCGGGTCGCAAGGACGCGCTGTTCTTTATCGCGGGCGGCCTGCTGGGCGCCGCGGCCTACATGGCGACCTACCCTGCGTGGAAGGCCGGCGGCATGTTGAACGACATCGCCGGCGGCAAGGTCACCCTGGGCACGGTCCCCGGCTCGAAATTCGACGGGATCTGGGCGATCTCGGGCGACGTGCTGGGCATCGTACTGGGGCTGGTATTTATCGTGGTGGCCTTTGCGCTGCCCGAACGCCTGACCGGCCAGGGCCAGATGGCGGACATGCCCGCCGAGTGACCGGCCTTGCCAATTGGTCCTAGATCGCGGCCATCCCCTTGGGGTGGCCGCTTTTTTCTGGCACCATCGCTGCTGACGGGCGACGAGGGAGGGCCATGGCATGGATCGGATACCTGAAATTGCGCTGGACTGGCACCGCGCCGGCAAGGGCGCGGCGCTGTGCACCGTGGTCCAGACCTGGGGCAGCGCGCCCCGCCGCGTGGGCAGCCAGCTGGTGGTATCGGGGCTGGGCGAGATCCAGGGCAGCGT
>JAASTF010000295.1 GCA_021767525.1 Paracoccaceae bacterium | reverse complement strand
TCTGATGTCGTCTCTGCGCCGGTTCAGGCGATTTCGACCAGCTCGATGGCAAAGGTCAGGTCGCGGCCGGCCAGCGGGTGGTTGGCGTCCAGCGTGACTTCGGTTTCCGTGACCTCGGCCACGGTCACGGGCATCACCTGGCCCTGCGGCGTCTGCACCTGCAGCTGGGTGCCGATATCCAGCGGAATATCCGCCGGGATCTCGGCGCGCGGCACTGCCTGGCGCGCGCCCGGATCGGGCTGGCCATAGGCCTCGTCGCAGGGCACTTCGACGGTTTTCTTGTCGCCCACTTCCATACCGGGCAGCGCCTTGTCGAGCCCCGGAATGATCTGCCCCGACCCCACGGTGAACTCCAGCGGGTCGCGCCCGGCCGAGCTGTCGAAGGTCGAGCCATCGGCCAAGGTGCCGGTGTAATGAATACGGACGGTGTCGCCCTGTTTGACTTGCGTCATCGGTAAATCCTGTCTGTCGGGAAGGTGAAATTGTCAGAGGCCGCGTATCTGCGCGGGTGCTCATATCGCTCGGACGAAACTGTAACGGATGCAGCGGGGTCACGCAAACAACTCGCGAGAGAAGGAATTTTTTGTGCTTTTCCAAATGGAAAACCCGTGCCAGTCTGCCCCGGCGGACTGGGAAAGGGGCGGCATGGCCATCACAACATGTATCTTCGATGCCTATGGCACGCTCTTCGATGTCTCCGCCGCCGCGCGCCAGGCCGCGGAAGAGCCGGGTGGCGAAAAGCTGGCCCGCCATTGGCCGCAACTGGCCGCCGACTGGCGGATGAAGCAACTGCAATACAGCTGGCTGCGCGCGATCACCGGCCATCACACGGATTTCTGGACCGTCACCCAGGACGGGCTGGATTGGGCGCTCGAGGCGCAGGGCCTGGATGGCGACGACGCGCTGCGCGAACGCCTGCTGGCGCTTTACTGGCAGCTACAGGCCTACCCCGAGGTGCCCGACATGCTGGCCACGCTGAAAGAGGCAGGGATGAACACGGCGATCCTCTCCAACGGTAGTCCCGACATGCTGTCCGGCGCGGTGCAATCGGCGGGCCTGTCCGAAGTGCTGGATGACGTGCTGTCGGTGGAAAGCGTGGGCATCTTCAAACCCGCACCGCAGGTCTATGACATGGTGCTGCAACGCTTTGGCGTCGCCAAGGAACACGTGCTGTTCGTATCGTCGAACGGCTGGGATGCGGGGGCGGCGGCAGCCTATGGCTTCGTCACCGCCTGGGTCAACCGCGCGGCCGAGCCTGTCGACCGCCTGCCGGGCCGGCCCGATCACATCCTGTCCGACCTGACCGCAATACCCAAGCTGACGAGGGGCTGATGGCTGATTTCACCACATCCGATGGCGTGCGTCTGCATTACGAGGACGAGGGCACGGGCCTGCCGCTTCTGTGCCTGTCGGGCCTCACGCGCAACGCGCGCGATTTCGATTTCGTCGCGCCTCATCTGGGCGCCGCACGGCTGATCCGCATGGATTACCGTGGGCGCGGGCAATCGGATTGGGCCGATCACAGCACCTATACCGTCCCGCGCGAAGCGCGCGATGCGCTGGAACTGCTCGATCACCTCGGGCTGGAAAAGGCCGCCGTCCTGGGCACCTCGCGCGGCGGGCTGATCGCGATGATGCTGGCCGCCACCGCGCATGATCGCCTGCTGGGCGTCGCGATGAACGACATCGGCCCGGTGGTCGAGCCCGCAGGGCTTGAGGTGATCATGGGCTATCTGGGCCGTGAACCGGGATTTGACAGTTTCGACCAGATGGCGCGGGCGCGCAAAAAGGCGCTGGAGGCCAGTTTCCCCGATGTCCCGCTCGAACGCTGGCGCAAGGAAGTCACCCATACCCATGTCGAAACCGACAAGGGCGTGCGCCTGAATTACGATCCCGCCTTGCGCCGCGCCGTAGAAGAGGCCGGGGCCGCTGGCACGCCCGACCTGTGGCCGTGGTTCGACGCCATCGCGCCTTTGCCGGCCGCCATCATCCACGGCGAAAACTCGGACCTGCTGTCGCGGTCCACGGTCGATGAAATGGCCCGCCGCAACCCCGACCTGATCGTGGCCCACGTCCCCGACCGCGCGCATATCCCCTTCCTCGATGAAAAACCCGCGCTCGAGGCGCTGCAGGCGTGGATCGCACGGATGAAATGAACATCGACATGATCCGCGCCGCCGATGCGCGGCTGGCCGGGCAGAAACGCATCACGCCCCTGCTGAACGCCCCGCTTCTGGATCAGCAGCTGGGCCGCAAACTTCTGGTCAAGGCGGAATGCCTGCAACTGACCGGCAGCTTCAAGTTTCGCGGCGGGTTCTCGGCTGTGTCGGCTCTGGATGCGACCACGCGCGAAAGGGGCGTTATCGCCTATTCCAGCGGTAACCACGCGCAGGGCGTGGCGCTGGCCGCCGCGATGCACGGTGCACCCGCCGTGATCATCATGCCGTCGGACGCGCCGCAGATGAAAATCGACAACACCCGCGCCTACGGGGCCGAGGTGGTGCTCTATGACCGCCCCGGCGGCGAAAGCCGCGAGGACGTGGGCAACCGTCTGACGGCGGAACGCGGCATGACCCTGATCAAACCCTATGACGAGCCGCAGGTGATCGCAGGCCAGGGCACCGTTGGGCTGGAAATCGCGGTGCAGGCGGCCGAGCACGGCGTGGACGAGGCCGATGTGCTGGTCTGTTGCGGCGGCGGGGGGCTGACCTCGGGCATCGCTCTGGCGCTGGCCGCCGACGCACCCGGCCTGCGCGCAAGACCGTGTGAGCCCGAGGGGTTCGACGATGTCGCCCGCTCGCTCGCCACCGGCACGATCCAGTCGAACGACCGCCTGTCAGGCAGCATCTGCGACGCCATCGTGACGCCCGCACCGGGCGATCTGACCTTTCCCATCATGGCCGCGCTATGCGGCCCCGGCATCGTGGTCAGCGAGGATCAGGTTCTGCGCGCGATGGCGCTGGCCTGGCAGCATCTGAAAATCGTGGTCGAACCGGGTGGCGCGGCGGCGCTGGCGGCAGCCATGTTCCACGGTGACGCGATCCAGGGCCACGCAGTGATCGCCGTCGCCACCGGCGGCAATGTCGACCGCGCCATGTTCGCACGTGCGCTGGACACTTTGGGCTAGCCGACGACGGCAGCCGCACGCCCGAGGGTCGGGAATAACACCATAGGCAGATGGTCGGCGCCGTGGCATACTGATCCTGTTTTCAATGATGAAGGGGGCGCATTTTCAGCCCCCGATAGGAATTGTGCGATGGATATTTTCTGACCTCTTCCAGGGTCTTTCTGATCCTGTTGGCTGCGGCCGGCTATGCGCTTGCCGCCATCCTGATGAAACTGATGGCCCAATCCGGCACCACCCAGCCGATACTGGCGCTTTTGGTGGTGTTCTTTCTGGTGATCGTTCTGGCCGAGGTGCAGCTGCTGCGCCAGATGGATCTGTCCAATGTCTACATCGCCATCATCGCCGCCGAGACGTTGATGGTGCTGGCCTACGCGGTCTGGGCGGGCGAAACGCTCAGCGCGCGCGAAATCGCCGGGGGCGGATTGGTGATCGCTGGAACGATCCTGGTCGGCGCCTGAGGCCGTGGCCGCGCCAAAGGTTAACGACCGCGCGGTTTGCCGTTGCAATCGCGCGGTTTCGCCGGGGGCTGGCCCGTTTGGGGTATCATGATACCCGTAAAATGCTGGTGCGCATCTGCGCGGGCTGCGGAACCGCGCGGTTTCGGGTAACGACCGTGCGGTTTTCAGGAATTCGCCGGGAAAAATCGCACGGTTTCGGGCACAAACCGCGCGGTAAACGCAACGTGCGGTCAAAACCGCGCGGTCGAATGTCAGGTGCGACGCAGGCGGATTACCACGTCAACGGCGGCCACTTCGGCGCCTTCCGGGACTTGGGGCAGGCGCTTGATCTCCAGCTCTTCGCTGGGCGCATCCTGCAGCGTGCCGCTGTCTTCCCAGAAGAAATGCGGGTGATCGTGGGTGTTGGTGTCGAAATAGCTTTTCGTGCCGTCCACCGTGATCTCGTGCAGCAGACCGGCCTCGCAAAAGGCGCGCAGTGTGTTGTAAACCGTTGCCAGGCTTACCTTTTCACCGCTGTCGCGCACATCGGCGAACAGGCTTTCGGCGGTCACGTGCCGGTGGTTTCCGTCGCCCACCAGCATGGCCGCCAGGGCCACGCGCTGGCGCGTCGGGCGCAGGCCACCATCGGCCAGCCACTCGGTTCCACGTTTGATCTGCTGAGGTGTCACTGTCATCGCGATTTCCTTGGCTCTGCAATAATATAGG
>JAASTF010000041.1 GCA_021767525.1 Paracoccaceae bacterium | reverse complement strand
GTCGAAATTGGCCTGCGTCTGCGCGGCGAAATCGGCATACTCCATGCCGAACACCTCGGCCGCGACCTGGGCGGTGTGCACGGTATAGGCCGGTTCGTTCCGCTTGCCGCGAAAGGGTTTCGGCGCCAGATAGGGCGCGTCGGTTTCGACCAGCACGCGTTCGACCGGGGCGGCGGCGAAAATCTCGCGCAGTTCGGTGGATTTGGGGAAGGTGCCGATGCCCGACATCGACAGGTAAAAGCCCAGGTCCAGCGCCGCGCGCGCCAGCCCCGCGCCCGAGGAAAAGCAGTGCATGACGCAGGTATAGGGCCGCGCCCGGTAGCCTTCGGTCAGGATGGCGGCCATGTCGTCATCGGCGGCGCGCGAATGGATGATCAGCGGCAGGCCGGTTTCCTGCGCGGCCTCGATATGCAGGCGCAGCGCGTGTTTCTGCACCTCGGCCGAGTCGGCGGTGTAATGGTAATCTAGCCCGGTTTCCCCGATGCCCACGAATTTCGGATGCTGCGCCAGCGCCACCAATTCGTCCACCGTGGCCATCGGCTCGTCCGCGGCGCTCATCGGGTGGGTGCCGGCGGCGTAGAACACCGGGTCATGCGCCTCGGCGATGGCGCGCACCTGTGGTTCGTTACGCAGGCGGGTGCAGATGGTGACCATGCGCGTGACGCCAGCCGCGACGGCGCGCGCGATCACCTGATCGCGTTCCGCGTCGAAATCGGGGAAATCCAGGTGGCAATGGCTGTCGGTGATCTGCGGTATGTCGGTCATAGCGTCCTTCGCGGGTTACGCGGCGGTTTGCTGGATCTTGAAAACCGTATCTAGAACAAGGGCGACGGGGTCAAGGTTGACGGCCCGTGCGTGTCCCACCCTTGCGCTGATCGCCTGCGCCTGTTCCGCCCAGGCGCGGGCATGGGCGGGGCTGGGCGACAGGCGCGTTAGCAGCGAGGCCTCGGTCGGGGCGGCCTGAATCTTTGGGGGCTGGCCGGTGGCGCCGGTGCGCGCCAGCCGCGCCAGCAGCAGGTCCTGAAGGTGAAACAGCAGGTCCAGCCGCGCCTCGGCCCCGCGGGCGGCCGCGGATTCGGCCAGCTTAAGCGCCCGGGCGCGGTCCAGCCGGGGCAGCGTGTCGTAAAGCGTCACAAGCTCGGCATAGGTTTTCAGCCCGTCCAGGTTGATCAGCCGCACCGCCTCGCCCACCGACCCGCCGCTGAGTTCGGCCAACGCGGCGCCATCCGCGGGCGTGTCGATGCCCGCCTGCGCCAGCGCGGCGGCCATGTCGTCAGGCGACAGCGTGCCCAACCGCAGCTCGCGGCAGCGCGAGCGGATCGTCGGCAACAGGCGCGAGGGCTGGTGGCTGACCAGCAAAAGCGTGGTGCGGGCGGGCGGCTCTTCGAGCATTTTCAGCAGGGCATTGGCGGCCTGGGTGTTCATTTCATCGGCGGCGTCGATGATCACCACGCGCCGCCCGCCATCCGCCGCCGAGAGCGACATGAAGCGATTGAGGCTGCGCACATCCTCGGCCACGATCTGATCGCGCAGGCGCTTGGTTTTCTCGTTCACGCTGCGGGTGATGTGGAACAACCCCGGTTCCGACCGCGCCAGGATACGCCGGGCGACCGGGTGTTCGGGGTCGATCTCCAGGCTGGCGGGCGGTGGCGGGGCGCCGAACAGCCCTTCGTCTTCAGCGGGCGGGGTGGCCAACAGGAACCGCGCGATGGCCCAGGCCAACGTCGCCTTGCCCACGCCGCGCGGCCCGGTCAGCAGCCAGCCGTGGTGCAGACGCCCGGAATTGTAACTGTCCAGAAACCCGGCCTGCGCCGCGTCCTGCCCGATCACGCGGGCGGTTTCGCGCGGGTGGGGGGCGCCGTCGATGCGGTCTGGTTCGGGGTTGTCTGTCTCGCTCATATCAGGCGCGGTTCTACGACGGCCAGCACCTCGGCTGCAACCGCGTCGACCGTTTGCGCGCCGTTCACCGTGGCGATGCGTTCGGGATGGGTGCGGGCCAGGTCAAGGAAACCGGCGCGCATCCGCGCCTGCAGATCGGCGCCGAAGGTTTCGAACCGTTCCTCGGTGCCGTTACGGCCCAGGGCGCGGGCCAGGCCCACATCCGGGTCCATGTCGACCAGCACGGTCAGGTCGGGTTCGACCCCGATCATCAGCTCATGCAAGGCGTCCACCTGTTCGCGCAGGCCCGCGCCCCGCAGCCCCTGATACATGCGGGTGCTGTCGGCAAAGCGGTCGCAGATCACGATCTTGCCCGCCGCAAGGGCAGGGCGGATTGTGCGCTCTAGGTGATCGCGCCGCGCCGCCGTGAACAGCAGAATCTCGGTTTCCGCCGACCAGCGGTCGGGGTCGCCCTCCAGCACAAGCCGGCGGATTTCCTCGGCGCCTGGGCTGCCGCCCGGCTCGCGTGTCAGCACGACGTCATGGCCAGCACCGCGCAAGGTATCGGCCAGCATCCGGGCCTGGGTGGATTTCCCAGACCCGTCGATGCCTTCGAAACTGATGAAACGCGCGGGCGCAGTCGTGCTCAAAACCCGCCCTCGGGGCCTTCGTTCAGCTTGCGCAGCAGCACGGTCGAGGCGGTGGCCACGCGCGATACGAACCCGCCGCGCTCGATCGCGCGGTCGGCCACAAGCGGCACACGGGTTTCCGGCAGGCCCTCGGGCGCCAGGATCAGCTCGGCCAGTTCCTGGCCCTTTTCGATGGGCGCGCGGATCGGGCCGGTATAGACCACTTCGGCCGACACATCGTCGCCCATCAGCACCGGGACCAGCGCTGTCAGGTCCTGCGCGGGCACCAGGCCCACCTTGGGCTCGGCCCCCATCCAGACATCGGCCTCGGCGATCATTTGGCCCTCTTTGGCAAGGCGGCGCTCGGCGAATTGGCGAAAGGCCCAGTTGACGATGGCCTGGCTTTCCTCGGCGCGGGCCTGTTGGCTGGCAAGACCGGTGATCACGAACACGATGCGCCTGTCACCCTGCTTGGCCGATCCGACCAGGCCATATCCGGCCTCTTGCGTGTGGCCGGTTTTCAGCCCGTCTGCCCCGATCCCCTGACCCAGCAGCGGATTTCGGTTGCGCACGTTCTGCGGCGCCCGCCCGTCGAAGGCGAACTCCTTTTCCGCGAACATCGGGTAGAATTGCGGGAAGTCCTCGATGATGCGGCGGGCCAGAAGCGCCAGGTCGCGCATGCTCATCTGGTGGCCTTCTTCGGGCCAGCCATTCGAGTTCTTGAAGGTCGAATTGGTCATGCCCATTTGCTGCGCGCGCTGCGTCATCAGCCGGGCAAACCCGTCTTCCGTGCCATCGGGGCTGAGCGTTTCGGCGATCACCGCACAGGCATCGTTGCCCGACAGGACGATGATCCCGCGCAACAGGTCTTCGACAGTGACGCGGTCGGTCGTGTCCAGGAACATGGTCGAGCCGCCATAGCTCATGGCGTGGCTTGATACCGGCAGCCGCTCGTCCAGGCGCAGACGGCCTTCGCGGATCGCCTCGAACGCCATGTAAAGCGTCATCAGCTTGGACATCGACGCCGGCGGCAGTGGCTCGTCGGCGTTTTTCGACAGAAGGATCGTGCCGGTTTTCATATCCAGCACGAAAGCGGCCGAGGCGCGCGTGTCGAATGCCGCAGCTGGCATGGCAAGCAGAAGCGTCGCCAGAAGCGGGGCAAGAACGCGTTTGGCGATAGGGATCATGGCAGCGATGTCCTTTCGTTATGCGGTCAGTTGGTCACGGCATAGGCGTCGTCGAACCCCTTGTCCTTGATCTTTTTCAGCAAGGTGGCCCGTTCCGAGGCGCTGGTCGCGGGGCCGACAAGCACCCGCCAGAATGTCTTGCCCTTCGAGCTTTGCTCTTTCACCGTCGGCACCATGCCGGCGGTGCGCATCGCCTGGGCGGTGTTGCGCGCGTTGGTTTCGACGCTGAAGATGCCGATTTGCAGATAGGGCTTTTCAAGCGCGCTGGCGCGCGGCTTGGGCGTGGGCGCCGCCGGGGCGGCGGCGGCGGGTTGCGGTGCGGGTGTTGCGGCGGCGGTGGCCACGGCCGGCCTTGCGGCGGGACGGGCCTCCGCCGCATCCAGCGCGGCACTGGCCACGGCAACCGCGTTTGGCACGGGTTCGGCGCCACCATCGGCGGGCGCCAGCTCTTTCTGGGCCACTTCGGCGGGGGCACCGAGCTGCTCGGCATCGCCTGCTTCGGGTGTGTCGGCGGGCACCTCTTCGCGCCGCAGCGCGGTGATGTTCAGTTTCATCGGCTGGCCGGCCAGCATCCCCAGGGCCGCTGCGGCATCCGATGACACCTGCACCGAGGGGCCGGGGTTTTCACGCTCGCGGCGGAACAGGGCGCCGATCACGAACTTGTCGTTCTCGGTGTTGCGGATGATGACGCGCTCGGGTTCGTCGACATCCGGATGCGCCACCCAGACGCCGCCCAGCGACGGGCGGCCATCCCAAAGGCTGGGTTCGGTTACCTGGAAAACATCCGGCGCTTCGACATCGCGCTCGATCAGTTTGACGGACCGCGCGGCGGCGGTCACTTCGGTGTCGCCACCCGGCTTTGCCTGAAACAGGTTCAGCTTGCCGGCCTCGTCGCAGGCCCCCAGTGCCAACAGCATAGCGCTGCCCACGGCCAGTCGCGTCATTTGCTTAACGGGTGCTGTGCCCATCGCCCTGATGTTCATGTCTTGCCCTCTGCCCTAGATGCGCGGCGTCCCGCGCAATATGCCGGTTTTTCCGGTCGTTACATGCCTCTTGACGCGGTTTCGCCGCGACAATCCCGGCAAGAATAGCCGCAACGGTGCGTCAAGGAAAGTCTTGAGCGCGCAATAGGCGAAAATCCCCTTGATCTATGATGCCTTTCGGACCCATACCCGTGCCGGCCCCCGCGGAGGAGTGGCAGAGTGGTTGAATGCACCGGTCTTGAAAACCGGCGTGCGTGAAAGCGTACCGTGGGTTCGAATCCCACCTCCTCCGCCAGCGAAACCTGAAATCGACAGGGGTTTTTGGCTGGGTGCCGCGATTTTTTGGGCCAGCCGCGCGGTCCGGGTCTCAGCCGCTGTCGTCCAGCCGGTCGATCATCTGGCGCACATGGGCGCGGGCGCGGGTTTCGGCGGTTTCGGCGTCGCCCGCCAGGATCGCGGCGGCTATGGCGCGATAGGATTTCAGCCGTTGTTCGGGTGTCATCACCAGCCGGTTGCGCACAAGATGCACATGCAGGTTGGACAGTGTGTTTTCCAGAACGGGGCTGCGGGCGATCCGCGCCAGGGTCCGGTGGAACCGGTTGCGCGCCAGCACCACTTCGAACTTGTCCTGTGCGTGGCTTGCCGTCTCGACCGCGGCAAGCGCCTCGGTCAGGGCCTCGCGGCTGCCGGGGGTGTCGATGGCCTGGGCCGATTGCCGCGCGGCCAGGCCCACGATCATTTCCGCGATCAACAGGATGTTGCGCGCCTCGGCGGTCGAGACGCTGGGAATGCGCGCGCCCTGATGCTGGCGGGTTTCCACGACGCCTTGCGCGGCCAGACGCTTGATCGCCTCGCGCACGGTCGAGCGGCTGACCCCGTAGCGCGCGATCAGGTCCGGCTCGGCCAGGCGTTGCCCGGCGACGTAGCGCCCTTCGTAAAGCCCGCGAAGGATGTCGCGCACCACCGTATCGGCCGCGCTGGGTGCCTTGATCTGCTGGCTTTCGGGTGTCGTCATGCCGGGGCCTTTCCCATCACGATGCCACCGGCCCCAAGGCTGAAGGCATGGCAGCGCATGGCCGCACGCGCCGCGCCGTCACTCGGCCGCATTGGCCTTGGAGCCCAAGGCAATGGCGCTGACCGCCGGGCCGTAATTCAACGCGCCCTGGCCCGAATTGCTGTTGCGCTGACGCTTGTATTCCAGCCGCGCGATCTGGTCGCGGTGAACCTCGTCGGGGCCGTCGGCCAGGCGCAGAAGGCGCGCGGTGGCATAAGCCGCCGCCAGTCCGAAATCGTTGCTGGTGCCGCCGCCGCCGAACAGCTGGATCGCCCAGTCGACCACGTGGCAGGCCATCTGCGGCACCGCCACCTTGATCATCGCGATCTCGGCCTTGGCCTCTTTGTTGCCGACGGTATCCATCAGGTGCGCCGCACGCATCGTCAGCAGGCGGCACTGCTCGATCCGGATGCGCGATTCCGCGATGCGTTCGCGGGTGACGGATTGTTCCGACAACAGCTTGCCAAAGGCAGTGCGCTCGCCCGCGCGGGCGACCATCTTTTCCAGCGTCCGCTCGGCCAGGCCGATCAGGCGCATGCAATGGTGGATGCGGCCCGGGCCAAGCCGGCCCTGGGCAATCTCGAATCCGCGGCCTTCGCCCAGCAGCATGTTCGACGCGGGCACCCGCACGTTTTCGAATACCACTTCCGACGCGCGGTCGGGCACGCCGTAAAAGCCGAACACCGGCAGCGAGCGTTCGACCGTCACGCCGGGCGTGTCCTTGGGCACCAGGATCATGGATTGCTGGCGATACGTCTCGGCGCTGGGGTCGGTCTTGCCCATGAAGATGATGATCTTGCACCGCGGATCGGTCGCGCCGGTGGTATACCACTTGCGCCCGTTGATCACGTACTCGTCGCCGTCGCGGCGGATTTCGCTTTCGATATTGGTGGCATCCGACGAGGCGACCGCCGGTTCGGTCATCGCGAAGGACGAGCGGATTTCGCCGTTCAGCAGCGGTTCCAGCCACAATTTCTTGTGCTCTTCAGTGCCGTACCGTTCCAGCACCTCCATGTTGCCGGTGTCGGGCGCCGAGCAGTTGAACACCTCGGGCGCCAGGTGGCTGCGGCCCATCAGTTCGCACAAGGGGGCGTATTCCAGGTTGGTCAGGCCCTGTCCCCGGTCGCTGTCAGGCAGAAACAGGTTCCATAGGCCCTCGGCGCGGGCCTTGGCCTTCAATTCCTCGACGACGGGCTGCACGCCCCAGGGACCGACCTCTTCGGATTCGCGGTAAAACCGTGCCTCGTTGGGATAGATATGCTCTTCCATGAAGGCGTTGATGCGTGCCTCGAGGCGCAGGGTCTTGTCGGATTTCTCGGGGATCATTGGCCAGGCCTTTCGTTCGTGATGTCGGCGCGACCCTAGCGAAGCCGCATGTGTTGGACAATATCGTATGACGAAATTGCACGGCCACAGTGCCAGCGGCCCGGCACGCGCGCTTGCGTCAAGACGCTGGCCTGCGGCGGGTCTAGCCGCTTAAGACAAGTGTGGCCGCGCGGGTCGTGGCAGAACTTGGACGGATCAGATTGCGAGGACAGATGTACGACACTTCCCGGCCCGACCGCTATTTCACCGACGAGCATCAATCGTTCCGGAAAAACCTGCGCGCTTTCGTCGAGGCCGAGATCACGCCGCATGTGGCCCAATGGGAAGTGGCCGGCCGGCTGCCGCGCGCGCTGTATCGCAAGACGGCCGAAATGGGTATCCAGGGTGTTCTGTTCCCCGAGGATGTCGGCGGCTCGGATGGCGATTTCTTCATGCAGGTCGTCGTCACCGAAGAACTGGCGCGCTGCGGGGCAGGGGGCGTGTGCGCCTCGCTCGGGTCGCATTCGATCGGCATTCCGCCGGTGGTGAAACATGGCAGCGCCGAATTGCGCGCGCGCTTTGCGCGGCCTGTGATCGCGGGCGAAAAGATCGCGGCGCTTGCCGTGACCGAGCCGGGCGGCGGGTCGGATGTGGCGGCCTTGCGCACAACCGCGCGGCGCGAGGGCGACCATTTCATCGTCAATGGCGAAAAGACATTCATCACCTCGGGGATGCAGGCCGACGTAATCACCGTGGCGGTGCGCACCGATCCCGACGCGCGGGGGGCCAGCGGCATCTCTTTCCTGCTGGTCGAGGGCGACACCCCCGGCCTGACCCGGCGCGAGTTGACCAAGATGGGCTGGTGGGCCTCGGACACCGCGCATCTGACCTTTGACAATTGCCGCGTGCCGGCGTCGCACCTGGTGGGTGACGAGGGGCAGGGCTTCAAGGCTGCGATGATGAATTTCAACAACGAGCGGCTTATCATCGCCGTGCAAGCCTATGCCATGGCGCAGGTCTGCTATGAAGAGGCGCTGGAATGGGCGCAGCAGCGCCGCGCCTTCGGAGGCCCGCTTAGCGGGCATCAGGTGATCCGGCACAAGCTGGTGGATATGGCCGCCCGTATCGATGCGGCGCGCTGCCTGACGTTGGATATCATCTGGCGTCACATGCAGGGCCTCGATCCGCTGAACGTGCATGTGGCGCGCACCAGCATGGCCAAGGTGATTGCCACCGACGCGATGAAGTTCTGCGCCGACGAGGCGGTGCAGATCCTGGGCGGCATGGGATACATGCGCGGCACGAAATCCGAGCGCATCTACCGCGAGGTCAAGGTTCTGACGATCGGCGGCGGCACCGACGAGGTGATGCGCAACCTGGCCGCGTCGCAGCTGGGCATCTGACGGTCCCCCGCACGGCCAAAAAAAACCGGCGCACGGAGGCGCCGGGGGGAAAAGTTGGGGAGAAATCCTGTCGTCCGGGCCTACAGCCCAAGGATGGCGCGCGCCTCTTGCGGTGAGGCGATGTCGCGTCCGGCCGCGCGGGCGGTGTTGGCCATCTCTTCGATCAATTGCCCGTTCGAGCTGACCTTGTCGCCATTGGCCAGGTAGAACGTATCCTCCAGCCCGGTGCGCAGATGGCCGCCCAGCTCGGCGGTGCGGCGGTGCAGCGGCCAGATCTCTTGCCGGCCGATGGCGGTGACCTGCCAGCGGCTGTCGGCCGGCGCCAGGTCTGTGAGGATCGGCAGAAGATCGGGATTGGCCGGCATCCCCGACGCCACGCCCATCACGAAATTCAGCTGCGCGGCGCCCTGGAACATGCCGTTGCGCTGGTACATGTCCACGCAGCGCACGATGCCCGTGTCGAAGCATTCGAATTCCGGGATCGTGCCGGCCTTGGCCATCACGTCGATGAAGGCCTGCACCTTTTCAACCGGATTGTCGAACATGATGGGCGGCCAGGCCCATTCACCGTTCGACCGCAGCTTGAGATAATTCAGCGACCCGGCGTTGCAGGCGGCCATTTCGGGCTGCGTGGCAGCGACGCATTCCAGCGCCGGATGGTAATCGGGGCCGACGACGCCGGTGGTGTGGTTGATGATCACGTCGGGGCAGGCCTCGCGGATCGCGGCCTGAACGGCGCGCGACAACGACACATCCCATGATCCCAGGTGCCCCTCGTCGGGGCCCTGCTGACGCAGGTGGATATGCATCACCGACGCGCCGGCATCATAGGCACGGCGTGCTTCGGCGGCCATTTCCTCGGGGGTGACGGGCACGTTATGTTGCTTCGGATTGGTCAGCACGCCGTTCAGGGCGCAGGTTATGATGGCTTTTGTCATCTGTGCTCCGGTCGTTTGTCTATTTTCTTGCCTTAGGGGATACGCGGCTGGCCCGGGCGGGGCTTGCGCGATTGCGCTACAGCGTCTTGGCGATGCCCTTGGCGGCCATTTCGCGGGCCTGCGCGGCCTTGGCACGCGTGAAACCCTTGCGCTGGCTAAGCCCCTCGAACCAGGCCAGTGCATGTGGGGGCAGGTCGTCGCGCATCCCCAGTGTCAGCGCCAGCTGGATCGCATAGCCGACCGAGATATCGGCATTGGAAAACCCCGTGCCCAGGATGTCGGGCCGCCCGTCCGACAGGGTCTGCTCGGCCAGGCGCAGCCGGGCCAGGAACCATGCCTTGTAATCCTCGGCCACCTGCGGCTGGCGCCGCTCGGGCGGCTCGAGGATGGCGTAGCGGATGAACAGCGTCTGCGGAAAGGTCAGCGTGGCCTCGCCGTGATGCAGCCAGTTCAGATAGGCGCCGTAGTCGGGATCGCCCGGCGCGCGGGCCAGGCGGCCCGCACCGTGAACGGTCGACAGGTAATGCGGAATCGCGGCGGATTCGGTCATCCGCGTGGCGCCGTCGATCAGCAACGGGATCGTGCCCAGCGGGTTTTCGCCAAGATAGTCCTTTTGAAATACGCGCGGTGGAAACGGCAACATTTCAAGCCTGTAGTCCAGCCCAAGCTCTTCCAGCGACCAAAGCGCCCGGAACGAGCGCGCGTCGTCGCAATGCCACAGTGTCAGCATCCGTTTCCTCCTGTTCGTTGGGGCCAGCCTAAACCGGGACCTGGCGGCGAAATTGTGCCCATGCGCTGTTCCGGATCGCGCCGCGCGATGTTTTCGGCGGACAAAATCATCAGACGATTTCTTGATTTCGCGCGCGGCACCCCATAGCGTGCTCGATGTGGCGCACTGACGGAGGAGACGGCGCGCCAGCGGTCAACCAACTGTGGGAGGCAGTCGTGACCATGCAAGGCACAGATACCAAATACATGCTCGTGCTTGACGACCGGGTTTTCTATCACGGGCTGATCGGGCATCGGATGAAATCGCGGCGGCTGGGCGCGTTGTCCTTCTATCTTGCGCCCGAGGGCGCGTGCGAGATCCAAGATGCCGAGGGCCAGTGGCGGCAATGCGATCTGGCCGTCGTGCCGCCCTACCAGGCGCATCGGGTCCGGTCGCGAAGCGGTGTCATCATTAACGTGCTGATCGAACCCGACCGCCTTGACCCGGCCGAGGCCGACGCGCTGATCGCCGCCGCGCGCGACCCCGAAAACCGGGCCGCCCTTGTGACCCGGATGCGCGCCGCCGCCCCGCTGTTGCACCAGGCCGCGCCCGATGGCGATATGTCGGCCGACGGGTTCGATCGCCTGGTTCTGGGCCGCACGCTGATGGCGCGCCGCCTTGATTCCCGGATCGCCGCGGTGATCGACGCGCTGAAGGCCGAAAGCCTGGAAAACCAGGTTCTCGCCTCGGACCTGGCCGACAGCATCGGCTTGTCCGCGTCGCGGTTCCTGCACCTGTTCAAAGAGCAGACCGGCGTTTCGTTCCGGAATTACCGTGTCTGGCACCGCGCGCGCAGTTTCCTGATGCATGCCAATCACGACAGCAGCCTGACCGATGTGGCGCTAAGCCTGGGGTATCCCGATAGCAGCCATTTCAGCCATTCGATCCGCAAGACTTACGGGTTGAAACCGCGCTCGATCCGGGTTGGATCGCAAAACCTGTATGTGGCCAGCAGCCCGGGCATGGCGGCCGTGGGCGCCACCTGACCGCCTGACGCCCGTCCCATGCGCAAGCGCGCCGTCCCGAACGGGGCGGCGTTTTTTATCGCTGGCCCGCGGGCGCGCGCAACGTGTCGGCACAAGACCCTGCGTCGCACCGATGTGACGGTTGCTCAGGATAGACAGGGAGGAACCGATGAAGCTGCCCTATGCATTCTCTGCGGCCCTTGCATTCGCCCTGGGCGCATCCTGGGCCTCGGCCGAAACCGTCCTGAGGTATTCCAGCTGGATTCCGGCCACCCATCCGATGACAAGCGAGGTGTGCGAGCCCTGGGCCGCCGAGGTCGAGCGCGTCACTGAAGGCCGCGTCAAGATCGAGGTGCTGCCCAAGGTCGTCGGCACCGTGCCCACGCAGTTCGAAGTGGTCCGCGACGGGCTGGTGGACATCGCGCTGATCGTCGATGGCTATTCGCCCGGCCGGTTCAAGGTGAACGGCATCGTCGAGCTGCCGTTCCTGGGTGACAGCGCGCAGGCGATCACCATCGCCTATTGGCGCATCCACGAAAAGCACCTGGCCAAGTTCGGCGAATACGCAAACGCCGTTCCCATCGGCAAGGCCGCTGTCGGCGCGATGAACCTGGCCTCGGGTCCGGGGCCGATCGACTCGGTCGACAAGTTCGCCGGCCTGAAAATCCGCGTGCCCAATGCCACCAGCTCGAAAATCGTGGCCGATCTGGGCGGCGCGCCGGTGAACAAGCCGATCAGCGAGATGTACGAGCTGATCTCGACCGGGGTGGTCGACGGCATGATCTCGTCGCTGGAAACCATCAAGACCTTCAAGGTGCAGGACTCGATCAAGAACCTGCTGCTGGCGCCCGGCGGGCTAAGCGGCACGGGCGTGTCCTTCGTGGTGAACGAAGAGCGCCTGGCCGAGCTTTCCGATGCCGACCGCGAAGCGTTCTGGAGCGTGTCGGGCGAAGTGATGCCGGCCTCGATCGGGCAGCTTTACATCCGCCTGAACGAAGAGGGCAAGCAATCGGTCATCGACGCCGGCGGCCAGGTGACCGAAGCGCCCGCCGCGATGGTGGACGAGCTGAAAACCAGGCTGGCGGGCGTCGACGCGGCATGGATCGAGCAGGCGCACGCCGCGGGGCTGGAAAACGCCGCCGAGGTGCTGGCTGAGTTCCGCGCCGAGATCGCCAAGGTGGAGGCCGAGCTTGCCACGCAGTAATGCCGGAAAATGGGCAGGCGCGCTTGCGCCTGCCCGCCTTGTCGTGACGATAAGCGACGTGCTGGCCGCGCTGTTCCTGATGGCCATGATGTGCGTGGCCTTCGCGGATGTGGTCGGGCGCAGCTTTTTCAACGCGCCGCTGCCGGGCGCGACCGAGCTGACCGAACTATTGGTCGCGGGCACCATCGCCGCGATCCTGCCGTCGCTGGCGATGCGCGGCATGCATGCCACGATCGACGTTCTGGACATCTTCGTGCCGCGCGCCCTGCGCCGGTGGCAGATGGGGCTGGCCGATCTGCTGGGCGCCGTCAGCTTTGCCTTCGTGGCGTGGCGGGTCTGGATCGAAGGCGACAAGACCGCCCGGTTCGGCGGCCAGACGCCGCTTTTGGAGATCCCGATGGCGCCTGTTCTGTATGCCGTTTCGGTATTTTTCGCCCTGTCTGCGCTGGCGTTTCTTGTCGCGATTGCACCCCCCCATGAAAGTGACTGACGCGTGACCGAGGCACTGATCGGCGTTGCTGCCGCCTTTATCCTTATTTTCGCCCGTGTGCCGCTGGCCATTGCGCTGGGCATCGTCGGCTTCGTGGGTTTCGGGATGCTGATATCATGGCGCCCGGCGTTCGCGATGGTGGCGCTGACCACCAAATCCAGCCTGCTGAACTATTACCTCTCGGTGATCCCGCTGTTCGTGCTGATGGGCAACTTTCTGACCCGCGCCGGCATCTCGCGCGAGCTTTATGCCGCGGCCTATGCGATTTTCGGCCATCTGCGCGGCGGTATCGCGCTGGCCACCGTGGTGGCCTGCGGCGGGTTCAGTGCGGTGTGCGGGTCGTCGCTGGCCACGGCGGCCACGATGGCCAAGGTGGCGATGCCGTCGATGCGCGAGTTCGGCTATGACGACCGGCTGGCCACCGGCTCGATCGCGGCGGGCGGCACGCTGGGTATCCTGATCCCGCCCAGCGTCATCCTGATTCTTTACGGGGTTATCACCGAAACCAATATCGGGATGTTGTTCGCCGCCGGCATGATCCCCGGCCTGCTGGGCGTTTTCGGATACCTGGTTGCGGTGCGCTATGTCACCTGGCGCGATCCCGGCATGGGGCCGGCGGGCCCCAGGATGCCCCTGCGCGAGCGCCTGATGGCATTGCGCGGTGTCTGGGCGGTGCTGGCGCTGTTCGTGGTGGTGATCGGCGGCATCTATGGCGGCTTCTTCACCCCGACCGAGGCCGCCGGCGTGGGCGCCGGGATCAGCTTTCTGTTCGCCCTGGCGCGCCGCACGCTGAACCTGCGCGCCTTCGTCGAGGTGTTGGTGGATTCGGCGCGCACCAGCGGCATCATGTTCGCGGTGCTGATCGGTGCCACCATATTCAGCGAGTTCATCAACTACACCGGGATGCACACCAGTTTCCTGAACTGGGTTACCGGACAAGAGGTGCAGCCCTGGATGGTGATTACCGCCATCGTGCTGATCTACCTGGTTCTGGGCTGCGTGCTGGAAAGCCTGTCGATGATCCTGCTGACCGTGCCGATCTTTTTTCCGATCATCGTCGAGCTTGGCTTTGATCCGGTCTGGTTTGGCATCGTCGTGGTGGTTTCGGTCGAGATCGGCCTGCTGACCCCGCCCATCGGCATCAACGTCTTTGTCCTGCGCTCGGTCCTGCCGGACGTGGCGACGACGACGATCTTTCGGGGTGTCACGCCGTTCTGGATCGCTGATATCGTGCGGATCATCCTGCTGACATCGATCCCCTGGCTTTCGCTGTTCCTGCCGGGGCTGCTTTTCTAAGCGGCAGCGACACGGCGCAAGTCTGCCAACGGGGCGGATGACACTAAGAATTCAATGCCTTGGCGCCAGCGCGCCAGGGCCGAAACGAAAAAAGAACGAGGGCTTCCATGGCCAAGATCCAAAGCGCGGTCGCGACCGGTTCGGAACAGTTTCAGGCCAACCGCCAGGGCATGCTGGACCTGCTGGACCAGATGGCCGAGATCGAAGGGCGCACCCGCACCGCCTCGGAACGGTCGCGTGCGCGTTTCGAAAAGCGGCACCAATTGCTGCCCCGTGATCGGGTCGCTCTGTTGTTGGACCCGGGCCGCCCGTTTATCGAGCTGTCCAAGCTGGCGGGTTATGGGCTGGACCGGCCCGAGCTGGATAAATCGGTGCCGGGTGGCGGCGTGATCGCGGGCATCGGGTATATCTCGGGCGTGCGCTGCATGATCGCGGCCAATGACAGCGGCATCGCCGCCGGCGCGCTGCAACCCATGGGCCTGGACAAGCAGCTGCGCGTGCAGGAAATCGCGCTGGAAAACAACCTGCCCTATGTGCAGCTGGTCGAAAGCGCGGGCGCCAACCTGATGGCCTATCGGGTCGAGGATTTCGTGCGCGGTGGCAACCTGTTTCGCAACCTGGCGCGGTTTTCGGCAGCGGGCTTGCCCGTGGTCACGGTCACGCATGGCAGTTCGACCGCCGGGGGCGCCTATCAGACGGGCCTTTCCGATTACATCATCATGGTGCGCGGCCGCACCCGGGCCTTCCTGGCCGGGCCGCCGTTGCTGAAGGCGGCCACTGGCGAAATCGCCACCGAGGAGGAACTGGGCGGCGCCGAGATGCATACCGGCATTTCCGGACTGGGCGATTACCTGGCCGAGGATGACCGCGAGGCGATCGGCCTGGCGCGCGCGATCCTGGACAATATCGACTGGAACGGCACGCCCGAGCCCGCCCGCAGCTTTGAACCGCCGGCCTATGACAGCGAAGAGCTGCTGGGCCTGATGCCGATGGATTACCGCCAGCCCGCCGACATGAAAGAGGTGATCGCCCGGCTGGTCGACGGCTCGGATTTCGTCGAATTCGGCGCGCGCTATGGCGGCGCCACGGTGTGCGGCAACGCCAAGATCGCGGGGTGGCCCATCGGGATCGTCACCAATAACGGCCCGATCGATCCCAACGGCGCCGCAAAGGCCGCGCATTTCATCCAGTCCTGCTGCCAGGCGGGAACGCCGATCCTGTATCTTAACAACACCACCGGCTTTCTCGTCGGCAAAAGCTATGAAGAGGCGGGCAGCATCAAGCACGGCTCGAAAATGATCCAGGCCGTGACCAATGCCACCGTGCCGCAATTCACCATCTACTGCGGCGCGTCCTTCGGGGCGGGTAATTACGGCATGTGCGGGCGGGGCTTTCACCCGCGGTTCTGCTTTTCCTGGCCCAACGCCAAGACTGCCGTCATGGGGGGCGAACAGGCGGCGGGCACCATGGCCGTCGTGCAAGAGGCCCGCGCCGCGCGGCTGGGCGAAGAGGTGGACCATGCGCAGCTTGACGCGCTCAAGGCAAAGATCGTGCAGAATTTCGACCGGCAGATGGATGCGTTTTACACCTCGGCCCGGGTGCTGGATGACGGCGTGATCGATCCGCGCGACACCCGCGCCGTGATGATCGAACTGATGGCCATCGCCCGCGAGGCCGAGGCACGCCGCCCCAACAAGATCCAATTCGCCGTGGCCCGTCCCTGACCGCTGAAAGGTATCCGACATGACCAACCCGACACCTTTCAAGACACTGCTCGTCGCCAATCGGGGCGAAATCGCGCTACGCGTGATGCGCACGGCGCGGGCGATGGGCTATGGCACCGTTGCCGTCTATTCCACCGCCGATGCCGGGGCCGTGCATGTGCGCGCCGCCGACCGCGCGGTGTGCATCGGCGATGCCGCGCCCTCGGCGTCGTATCTGCGGATCGACGCGATCATCGACGCCGCGCGCCAGACTGGCGCCGATGCGATCCACCCGGGCTATGGGTTTCTGGCTGAAAACGCGGCACTGGCCCAGGCCTGCATGGACGCGGGTATCGTTTTCGTCGGCCCCGATGCGCAGGCCATCCGCGCGATGGGCGACAAGGCCGGCGCCAAGGCGCTGATGGAACAGGCCGGCGTGCCCTGCGTGCCGGGCTACCAGGGCGAGGACCAGTCCGAGGCGCGGTTGCTGGCCGAGGCGCGGAAAATCGGCTTTCCGGTGATGATAAAGGCCACCGCAGGCGGCGGCGGG
>JAASTF010000294.1 GCA_021767525.1 Paracoccaceae bacterium | reverse complement strand
CGCCATTGGCATCGACGCCGTATTTCATCGCGTTGCCGGGCAGGAACTGGGTGTGCCCCAGCTCGCCATGCTTGGCGCCCTTGGTGCCCGCGGTGATCGAGCCGCGATCGACCAGTTGCAGCGCCCCCAAAGCGTGCGGAATGAAGAAATCCGACCGGCGGCAATCATAGGCCAGCGTCACGATGGCCGACACGACCGAGCTGTCGCCCATGAACCGGCCAAAGCCGGTTTCCATCCCGTGAATGGCGATGATGACACCCGCCGGCACGCCAAAGCGTTGTTCCAGCGCGGCGTAAAACCCCGCATCGCGCGCCTTGCGCTGGCGGCCCTGTTTCACGATCGTGGCCGCGCCGCGGATCTGCATGAACTTGTCCAGGCTGTAGCGAAAGCTTTTCTGGTTGCGGTCGGCGGCGATGGTGCCGGTGGCATAGCGCGCGCCCGCCAGCGCCTTCAGCCCGCGCTGGCCCACACCTGCGCGCTGCGCCGTCCGGGCAAAGGCGGCTTTCCATGCCTCGAACCCGGCCGAGGTATTGCCACATTGCGCGGCCAGGCCGGGCGACGCGAAAGTGACAAGGGCAAGCGAGAGCAGAAAACGGCGCATTGGAAATACCTTCGTGCAGACGAAAAATCGGGGTTTGACGCTGCCAGCGTAGCGTCAAACCCCGGTCCGCGCAAAGGATGATTGCGCGGGCCCCCGCCCGTATCCGCGGCTGGATCAGAAGGCGCCCAGCACCGCGGCCATGGCGCCGCTGCCCTGGATCATTGAAAAGAACGCGGCCAGGCCCAGCACCAGCGACGCGGCGCGGAAATCTTCGCCGCGGGCCACGTTATAGGCCATCACCGGCAGCGCCATCGGCAGCGACACGGTTGCCACGGTCAGCGACAGCGCCCAGGTCGACAGGCGCGCCTCGGTGGTGGGCAGGCCTTCGGCGTCGCGCAGGGCCTCGATCTCGTGCTGGTCGGGGTCCTGGCGGATCATGGCCAGGCGATGGGCCTCGTAGGCGCGCACATGGGCGTCCTGCGGCTCGGCGCCCAGGGGCGCGTTGGCGTTGGCGCCGGCGATCCGCTCGGCCGGGTCGATGCGCGGCAGCAGGTTGGCGATGGTTGCGGCGGCCTCGTGGCTCAGGCGCTGTGTTTCGGCGGCGGGCTTGGCCACGCGACGGGGTGCGACGGTCAGTGGCGGCACCGGCAGGGCGGGCTTGGTCGCGGCCTGGATGCGGGCGCGGGCGTCTTGCGGGCTAAGCCGGGCGATGGCGCCGCCGCTGGCGGGCTTGGCGACACGGCGCGGCGCGATCCGCGGCATCGGCAGCGCGGTGTCGAGTGCGGCGGGCGCGATGGCGGCGGCGAACTCGCTGGCCGGAATGCGCAGGCCGGTATCCATCCATTCGACCGCGTCCACCGGCAGCTGGGCCAGCAGGGGGCGCAGAACCTGGATCATGCGCGTTTGCAGGCTGTCGCTTGCCTCGGTGCTGGTGCGCCCGGTATCGGCCAGGTTCAGCGACAGAACCAGCGCGCTGTCCTCGGTCTGCCAGCTGGCATGCAGCAGCGTGTCGTCGCTGCGCAGGGTTACGCCGTTCAGCGGGTCGGCAGCGGTCTGCCCTGCGGCGCCGGACTGCCCT
This sequence comes from Paracoccaceae bacterium, assembly GCA_021767525.1. GTDB lineage: Bacteria > Pseudomonadota > Alphaproteobacteria > Rhodobacterales > Rhodobacteraceae > Lutimaribacter. The sequence goes on along the minus strand of JAASTF010000294.1, from coordinate 2,748 downwards.
TCAAGGCCAAGGCACAGCATATCGGCCAGCAGCTCCGGCGACACCTGGGCCTGACCTGCAAGAATGAGGTTGGTCGAGATCGTCTGGGTCTGGAAGTCGAACATTGTCTTGTCCTTTCTTTGCACCGCGCTTGTTTGTCGTTGAGGATGATTACGCGCTTTGAATTGGGAAAACTTGTGGCACGATCCGGCACCGAAACCCGGGGCAGACGGGTAGGTTTGCCACAGTTGCGCCGCAATCCTGGGTAGTAACCTACCCGGATGGATGGGCGCCTCATCCGGGTGGCGGAGGATCCGATACGCCGGGGGCGCAGCCTGCCGAGTCGGCGAGGCCGCGTTCGCGACTCGGCCGCGGGGGCGCGTTGCACCGCCTGCGCCGCGCGCGTAGGGTGGCCGCAGAACCGACAGGGCCAGGCCGATGGACGATCCTTCGATAGATGCGTGTTTCCGCCAGGGCGATTTCGGCGCGCTGGCCTTTCTGCACGCGCCGGTCGGGCTGGTGGTGACGGAAAACCGGGTGATCCGCGATTGCAACCTCAGCTTTGCGCGCATGTTCGGCTATGACCGCGCCGATCTGCGCGACCGGCTGTTCGCGGTGCTTTATCCCAGCCAGGCGGAATTCGTGAACATCCGCAATCGCGGCATCAAGGATCTGCGCGAAACCAATGCCTATTGGGATGAACGGGTGATGATGCGCCAGAACGGCGATCTGTTCTGGTGCCGGGTGCGCGGCTACAGCTTTACCCCGGACGAGCCGCTGACCCGCGCGGTCTGGTCCTTTGCCGACCTGTCGGATGCGCGCCCTTACCAGCCGTTGACCCGGCGCGAGCGCGAGGTGATGTCGCTGCTGGGCGAGGGCAAGACCAGCAAAGAGATCGCGCGCGTGCTGGACCTGTCGTTCCGCACGGTCGAGGTTCATCGCGGGCGCCTGATGCGCAAGTTCGGGGTGCGCAATACCGCCGGGCTGTTCCAGGCGCTTGGCGGGATCGGCGGCACCCATATGGTGCCGCAAGGGCCGGACCAGGCCCCGGCACCGCCCGGCAGCGACCGCTAGGGCCGCGTCGCGCCGGCCTTGAACATCTCGTCCGAAAACCCGAGGGCCGCGTTCTGCGCATCGACCCAGTTGGCGGCCATGTGGCTGATGACGACAAAGGCGATGACGCCGCCGATAACCAGCAACCCGTTGGGCGACAGCACCAGGCGCAGGGCCTCGGCGGCAAGACCGCCGCCAGCGCCAGCCACGCGGCCTTTGCCGCGCTTGAGCGGCGCGGGGCGCAGATCGGCGGCCGACAGCGGCTTGGCGCGCAAAACGCTGTCATCGGGCGCCTGGCCCAGTCCCACAAGAATGCGGCCCTTGGACGCGCCTTCGTCTGGCGGGCCGTGGCGCAGGTAAACGGCGCCATGCTGCGCGTCTTGCAAAACCGCCCCGTCCTCAAGCGGTGCCTTGCCCGATGCATGATCGCGCAACAGCCGGGCCACCAGCGCCGCGCCTTCGGTCAGCGGCAGGCCCGACGGCGCCAGGATCAGCGGCTTGCCGCAAAACCTTTCGGCCCCCGCGACGACCAGGCCCAGCGGCGGCAGGATGCCGGCGATCTCGGGGACATCGGCCGCCGCGACGGGCAGCGGATGCAGGCACAGCTGCATGGGCAGGGTGGCGGTGCGGGTCTGTTCCAACTCGTCCGCGTCGAACAGCATGTCCGACAGGCCCATATGCAGCGCGACCGGCGGCGACAGCTCGGCCAGCGCCAGCAAGGCGCGGTGCAGCACCACAAGGCGTAGATGCCAGGGGAGGGGCTTGGCCGGGGCCGCGGGCGCGGTCAGATCCAGCCGCAGATGCGCGCCATGGGCGGCAACCTGTTCCGGCAGGCCCGGCGCCTTGACCGCCAGGAACGGCGCATCCAGCGCACTGGCCAGATCTTCGGCCGGGCAGGGGAACGGGTGCAGGGCCAATGTCAGCCGGAACCGCGCGCCGCGAAACACGAAGGCCCCGGCGCTGTCGGCCCCGTCGCTTTCCAGCGCCAGGTCGAACCGTGCCAGCGCCTGACCCAGCAGCCCGGCAAACCCCGACGCCAAGGGCAACGCGTCCTGCGTGGCATAGAGCACATGCGCGCTCATCGCTATCCGTGGGGCGGAATCCATCCTGTCTCTCTTTTGCTTGGCTCTGCTCAGCTTTGGGCAAAGCATCCGCGCAATTCGCGGCAGGGTGATGGCAACCGCGGCACTTTTTGATGAAAAGTCGCGCATAACGCGAAAAGGGCGCCCCAAAGGACGCCCTTTTGCAATTTCACGTGCCGAAGACGGCGATCAGCAGCTGTAATACATGCCGAACTCGACCGGGTGCGGCGTGTGCTCGTACAGCTCGATTTCTTCCATCTTCAGCTCGATATAGCCGTCGATCTGGTCTTTGGTGAACACGTCACCGGCCAGCAGGAACTCGTGATCGGCCTTCAGGGCGTCGATCGCCTCGCGCAGCGAGCCGCAGACGGTGGGGATGCCTTCCAGCTCTTCGGCGGGCAGATCGTACAGGTTCTTGTCCATCGCCTCGCCCGGATCGATCTTGTTCTTGATCCCGTCCAGACCGGCCATCAGCAGCGCGGCAAAGCACAGGTAGGGGTTTGCCGACGGGTCGGGGAAGCGGGCCTCGACGCGCTTGGCCTTGGGGCTTTCGGTCCACGGGATACGCACGCAGCCCGAGCGGTTGCGGGCCGAGTAGGCGCGCAGAACGGGGGCTTCGAAGCCGGGGATCAGG
>JAASTF010000293.1 GCA_021767525.1 Paracoccaceae bacterium | reverse complement strand
TTTTCCTGTATCGCGATCCCGACACGCTGCTGAACCGCGCGGCCTGGATCGACGGCATGGGCCTGGCGGTGAAATCGGCCACGGTGTTTCCCGGCAACCCTGGGCGCGGCAAGCCGATGGTGAACGGGGCGGTGACGCTTTTTGACAACATGAATGGCGAGCTTGAGGCGCTGGTGGATTTCCACCTTGTCACAAAGTGGAAAACCGCCGGCGACAGCCTGTGCGCCGCACGCAAACTGGCCCGGCCCGACAGCCGCAATATCCTGATCGTGGGCGCGGGCACGGTGGGCCGGTCGCTGGCGCAGGCCTATGGCGCGGGCTTTCCCGGGGCGCGGTTCACCGTATGGAACCGCACACGCGAAACCGCCGAAAAGATGGCTGCCGACTTCCCCGGCATGGCCGTGGCCGACGATCTGAAGACGGCGGTGCGCGCCGCCGACATCATCACCTGCGCCACGATGAGCACCGACCCCCTGATCCGGGGCGATTGGCTGCAGCCGGGCCAGCATCTTGACCTGATCGGCGCCTACCGCCCCGACATGCGCGAGGCGGACGATACCGCCCTGACCCGCGCGCGCATCTTCGTCGACAGTTTCGACACCACGCTGGGCCATATCGGCGAGTTGAAGATCCCGCTCGAGGCTGGCGTCATCTCGCGCGATCACGTGCTGGCCGATTACTACGCCCCCGATGCCTTTGCCCGGCAGTCCGACGACGAGATCACCCTGTTCAAGAATGGCGGCGGCGCGCATCTGGACCTGATGACCAGCCGCTACATCCTGGATGCCTGGAGGGCGGCGCAGTGATCTGGGCCTGGGCGCTTGGCGCGCTGCTGGCCATCGCCGCCGCCCCTTTCGCGGTCGAGGCGCTGCGCCGCCCGATGACGGCCAAGGCTCGCGCCGCCGCCCCCGGTGGCTTTGCCAAGCTGCCTTTGGGCGTCACGCATTACCGCTGGATCGGGCCCGAACGCGGCAAGATCGCCGTCTGCGTGCACGGGCTGACCACGCCCAGCCTGGTCTGGCAAGCGGTGGCCGAGGGGCTGGCCGAAGATGGCTATCGCGTGCTGGTCTATGATCTGTACGGGCGCGGCTATTCCGACAGGCCCCGCCGCGCGCATACACGCGCTCTGTTTCACCAGCAATTGAGCGACTTGCTGGCGCATTTGCACATCACCGGGCCTGTGACGCTGCTGGGCTATTCGATGGGCGGCGCCATCGGCGCATCCTGGGCCGCTGCGCATCCCGACCGGGTCGAACGGCTGATCCTTCTGGCGCCGGCGGGCATGGGCCACAACCTGGGCCGCATCGCGCATATCACCCGCAACTGGAAAGGCATCGGCGACTGGCTGATGCTGGCCATGTTCCCGCGCAACCACCGCCGCGCCACCGAGTCCGAGCGCCCCATCGCCTGCGACGTGCCCGGCATCATCGACCATCAACAGGACGAGCTGCGCTGGCGCGGCTTCGTGCCCGCCGTTTTGTCGTCGCTCCGTGGAATGCTGGCCGAGGTGCTGCAGGCCGATCACACCGCCCTGCGCCAGGCGGGCCTGCCGGTGCTGGCGATCTGGGGGCGCGAGGATCGCACCATCCCGATCAAGGCTATGGGCGTCATGGCACAGTGGAATCCCGATGCCAATCACGAGGTGATCGAGGGCGCGGGCCACGGCCTGACCTACACCCATGCGGGCAAGGTGGTGCAGGCGATCCGCAACTGGCGTTAGGCCGGCGCGGTCAGGTGCCGCTCTTTCACCGGCAGGTGCACGATGGCCGAAAACGCGCCCACGGCCACACCGATCCACCAGACCACCGTGTAATCGCCATAGGCATCATACATACGCCCACCCAGCCAGACACCCAGGAAGCTGCCCAGCTGATGGCTGAAAAAGACGATGCCATACAGCGTGCCCATATACCGCAGCCCATAGATATGCGCGATCAGCCCGCTGGTCAGCGGCACGGTCGCCAGCCAAAGCGCGCCCATCGCGACCGAAAACAGCAACACCGTGGCAGGCGTGATGGGAAACAGGATAAAAGCCGCCGCCACGATGGTGCGCCCGGTATAGATCGCGGCCAGGAGGTATTTCTTGGAATACCGCTTGCCCAGCCAGCCCGCCGTCAACGTGCCCGCGATATTCGCCAAACCGATCAGCGAAATCGCCACCGCCCCAAGGGCCGAGGTCGTGCCGATCCCGATACTATCCAGCAGCCCACCCGGCGCGATGGGCCCGCACATCTCGGTCACGAAGGCAGGGAAATGCGCGGTGACAAAAGCCAGCTGATAGCCGCAGGAAAAGAACCCCAAGAAGATCAGCGTATAGCTGGGGTCGCGGAACGCGCGGCGCAGGATGGTGCCCATGCTTTCCTCGATTTCGGTGCGGCTGGCCGCGGGCGCGCGCATCGCCGGCAGCAGCAAAAGCGAGGCCAGGATCGCCGCCGCAAAGACCAGGAACACCTGTTGCCAGGGCATCATCGTCAACAGCCATTCCGCCATCGGCGCGCCGAACACTTGCCCCGCCGAGCCCGCCGCCGTGGCGATGGCCAGGCTCATCGAGCGATTCTCGTCGCTGCTGGCCCGGCCCACAACGGCCAGGATCACGCCGAACCCGGTGCCCGCGATGCCGAACCCCACCAGTATCTCCAGCATCTGGTGCGCCTCGGGCGTCACGGCAAAAGACGACAGAACCAGCCCCGCGGCATAGGTGAGCGCACCCAGGATAATCGCCATGCGATCGCCCAGCCGTTCGGCCAGCGCGCCGAATATGGGCTGCCCGATGCCCCAGGCCAGGTTCTGGATGGCGATGGCCAGGCTGAACTCGGCCCGCAGCCAGCCAAACTCTTCTGCGATGGGAATCTGGAACACGCCGAACGACGCGCGCACCGCGAAACTGACCAGGATAATCACGCAGCCCACGATCAAAACGGGCATCATCATCGGTGTCTTGGGCTGCATCGGGGCTCCTCCTGTCGCGCGGGCGCAAGATGCGCCGATGCGCGCGACAGGTCAATCACGCTGACATGTTTCCTCTCTCCAAAAATATCCTGGGGGGAGTCGCGCGTAGCGCGACGGGGGGCAAAGCCCCCCGCCCGGGCGTCGCGGCAAAGCCGCGGCGCAACCCTTGATCAGTCCAGCTCTTCCGGCAGGGCCAGGTTCAGGATGATCGACAACGCGGCAGCCGGCAGCAGCCCGCTGGTCAGCAATATCTGCAAGGTGCGCGGCATGTGCTGCAGCGCGTCGGGCACCAGTTGCAGGCCCAGGCCCACCGACAACGACACCGCGAAAATCACCATGTTCCGCCGGTTCCATGCCACCTCGGACAGCATGTTGATACCCGCCGCCGCGACCATGCCGAACATCACGATCACACCACCGCCCAGCACGTTGATCGGCACGGTCGACACGATGGCGCCGATCTTGGGCACCAGCCCGCAGACGATCAGGAACAGCGCGCCGATGGTCACCACGTGGCGGCTCATCACGCCGGTCATGGAGATCAGCCCGACATTCTGGCTGAACGAGGTGTTGGGCAGCCCACCAAAGATACCGGCAATCGCGGTGCCAAGGCCATCGGCATAGGTGGCGCCGCTGATCTCGCGATCCTCGGCCTCGCGCCCCGCGCCGCCCTTGCAGATGCCCGACACGTCACCCACCGTTTCGATGGCCGAGATCACGGCCATGAAGCACATGCCGATGATGATCGCGCTGTTGAACTCGATCCCCCATTGGAAAGGCACCGGCGGCGCAAAAACGGCGGCGCGGCCCACATTGCCGAAATTCACCTGCCCCATGCCCAGGGCCACCAGGTAGCCCGCGATCAGGCCCACCAGAACGGCGGCCACGGCGATCAGGCCGCGGGTAAAGAACTTGACCGCCAGCGTGACCACGATCACCACCAGCGCCGGCACCCACATGGCCATCGTACCGAAATCGGGGCTGCCCTGTTTCGGCACGCCACCCGCGGCATACTGGATGCCCACCTTGATCAGCGACAGGCCGATCATCAAAACGATCAGCCCGGTCACCAGCGGCGGCAGGGCAAAACGGATGCGCCCGATCACGGTGCCCAGGAAAAAGTGAAACACGCCGCCGATGACCACCCCCGTCATCAACCCGGCCAAACCAGCGACCCCCTGGCCCGCAACGGCGGGAATCATCACCGGCAGAAACGCGAACGAGGTGCCCTGCACGATGGGCAGGCGCGCGCCCACGGGGCCCATCCCCACCGATTGGAACAGCGTGGCGATACCGGCAAACAGCATCGACATCTGGATCATGTAGATCATGTTCGGAAAATCCGGGCTGTTCGAGCCAAAGCCGAACCCCGCCGCCCCCGCCACGATGATCGCGGGCGTCACGTTCGATACGAACATCGC
>JAASTF010000292.1 GCA_021767525.1 Paracoccaceae bacterium | reverse complement strand
TTCTCGTCCTCGCCCTGAAGCAGGAAAAACGCCTGTGACAACGCGAACAGGCCCAGCACCACCACGATCAGGTCGATGCCCGAGGATAGAAACGCTTGGTCGAAAGTGTAGCGTTTGGAGTATTTCACCGCCTCCAGCCCGACGGTGTTCAGGAAGATACCGAAACAGGCCAGCGCCGCGGCGATCAGCGCCTGACCGCGATGCGCCACCACCACCAGGATGATGCCCAAAAGCGCGGCCAGGAAAATCTCGCGGCTGCCGAACATGGGCGCGATTTTCGCCAGAACCGGGGCAAAGAGGATCAGGCAGATGACGGAAAAGATGCCGCCGAAGAATGACGCCGAATAGGCGAGCGACAGCGCACGGCGCGCCTCGCCTCGGCTGGTCATTGGAAAGCCGTCATAGGTGGTCAGCGCGTTGACCGCCGTGCCGGGCGTGTTGATCAGGATGGCCGGGATCGCCCCGCCATACATCGAACTGCCGTAAATCCCCAGCAGCACGGTCAATCCCACGATTGGGTCCAGGCTGAACGTGGCGGGCAGCAGGATGGCGATGGCCACGGCCGGGCCGACGCCCGGAATGGCCCCGATCAGCACCCCGCCGACCGAGCCCACGAGCAGCGCCACGACCACGTCCCAACGCGCCAGGATGTCGAGGCTGGAAAGGATAAGATCCATGATCGCCCGTCAGAAATTAAGGATGAAGAACGAGCGCAGTGCGCCCGGCAGGTATTCATAAAGCGCGGCACCGGGGATCTTGACCTGCAAGACCGACTTGAACAGCACCACCACCAGCACGGCAAAGACAACCCCCGCCCAAAGCAGCCGTTTCGACCGATAGCCCATCCGCCAGATTAGCGCCGGCACAAAGGCCATCGTCACTGGCAGATAGCCGATGATCGGCACCAGCAGGACATAGCCCATGAACCACAGCGCGTATTCCAGCGGTTGCGCCCAGATGCGCGCCTCGATCACGTCGGTGCGGCGCACGCGGCGGCGGGGCAGGCGCCAGAAATGCAGCGCCCCGAACAGAACCATCCCGCCCAGGCCAACGGCGGGCCAGAACCGGGGCTGGGCGAAAAAGGCGGTGCCCTTGGCCCAGCGGGTCTGTTCGCCGATCTGGCTAAGCAGCAGCGCCGACAACACGACAAAACCGATGGCAAAGATCACCTGGCCCTGCAGGCGTCCGACGAAGCGGCGTTCTTCGGGGGTGCTCATCCGTGGGGAACCCTTGGCAAAGTAAAAGGGCCGGGCGTATGGCCCCGCCCCTTGGCGGTGCGGTTATTCCAGCAGGCCCTGGATGCGCGCCACAGTGTCGATGTCGCGCGCGATGCGGTCGGCGCTGTCCTCGGCGTTTTGCCAGTAAACCAGCGCGCCGGTTTCCTTGGCAACGTTCTGGGCGCGCTCGCTCATCACCGTTTTCTCGGCCACGGCGATGATCTTGTCGCGCACGTCTTGCGGCGTGTCCTTGTGCACGAACAGGCCGTTCCACAGCGCGATGTCCAGCGTCTCGTCAACCTCGCCCGCGGTGGGGGCGTCGGGCACCAGGCTGATGCGTTCGTCGGTGATCGACACAAGCACCTTTACGTCATCCAGGCAGGGCAGGATCAGTTGCAGGGTGGTGTTGATCACATCCGCATCGCCCGAGGCCAGCGTGTTGCAATCCAGCGCGTCGAAGGCCGCATCGCTGCCCCATTCGAAGCCCTTGTTCACGGCCAGCGCCTTGGTCACCTGCGTCGGCGTCAGCGGATCGCCGAAATGGCCCAGCGCCACGTCGTTGTCCTGCGCATAGGCCGCCAGTTCATCCATGTTGGAATAGGGCGCATCGGCGCTGGTGGCGATGACGAAGGGATAGGTCAGGAAGATGCCCAACGGGTCGAATTTCTCGGGCGTCAGATCGTCGATGCCGATCTGGTGGCCGACGACCGGCACGCCGATCACGAAAGAGCCGATGGTATAGCCGTCGGCGGGTGCGTTCGCCACTTCGATCGCGCCGGGGAAGGGGCCGCCACCGCCGCCGGGCTTGTTCACCACCGCGGCCGAGACACCGTATTCGTTCTGGAAATCCTCGGCTATCATGCGGGTCAGAACGTCTTCCAGATCGCCCGGGGGCCAGGGCACGACAAAGCTGACGGGTTTTTCGGGATATTCGGCCGCGGCCATGCCGCCCAGCGTGGCCATCGCAACCGACAGCGCCCCGCCGAGAAGGGTGTTGAGTTTCATGGGTGTCTCCCTGTTGTTCGGTTCATTATGTGAACCATTGGTTCTGATTTACATTGACAGACGCTGCGACTTTCTGTCAACAAAATTGGCAATGGCAGCGGTGGCAGGCATCGCCATGCTGCGTTTTTCACCGCTGGAAAGGTGCGCAGACCCCGATGGGAACCACGACCAAAGCCTTGTCATTGCTTGGGTATTTCACCCGCGCACGGCCCCTGATCGGGCTAAGCGACATGGCGCGGCTGTCGGGGCTGAACAAGGCCACGGTGCATCGATTGATGGGTGAACTGGCCCAGGCGGGATTCGTCGAACAGGCCGGGTCGGGCCGTGAATACCGCATCGGGCCGGCGGTGATGCGGCTCGCCGCCTTGCGCGAACACGCGGTGCCGATGCGCGATGTGGCGGCCCAGGTGCTGCGCGATCTGAGCGACGCGACCGAAGAAACCGCGCATTTTTCGCTGATGCAGGGCCAGACGCTGTCGACCGTCGCCTATGCCTACAGCCCGGTGCATGGCACCCGCGTCACGATGGAGGATGCCGAGGTTCTGATGCTGCACGCCACCAGCTCGGGGTTGGCGGTTCTGGCCTACAGCCCGCGCGATCTGGTCGACGCCGTGTTGCAGGCGCCGCTGACCGCCCGGACCCCGCAAACCATCACCGACCCCGCCGAGATCCGCGCGCTTTTGACCGAAATCCGCGCGCAGGGCGTGGCGGAATCCGTCAGCGGGTTCGAGGAAGACGTGCACTCGCACGCCGCGCCCATTTTCGATGCACGTGGGTGCGCGATGGGTGCCGTGGCCGTGGCCGCGCCCACCGTGCGCATGGATGACGCGCTGGCCGCGCATATCCGCGCCTCGGTCAAGGCGCAGGCGTTGCGGCTGACCCGGATGCTGGGCGGCTTTCCCCCGGCCGATTACCCAAAGGACTCACACGACACAGTGGCCGGCCCCGCGCCTGCCACCGCATGAAAGGACGCGCGATGAAAGACGGCAATTTCCTGAAAGAGCATAACGCCCGCTCACTGTGGCATCCGATGGCGCATCCGGCCGACAGCCTGGCCAACCCGCCAACCATCGTGACCGGTGCGCAGGGTGTGCGCATCTCGGACGTGGACGGGCACGAGGTTGTCGATGCCGTGGGAGGTTTGTGGAACGTGAACCTGGGCTTTTCCTGCCAGCCCATCAAGGACGCCATCGCCGCGCAGCTGGATCGGTTGCCCTATTACTCGACCTTCCGGGGCACCACGAATGACTGCGTGATCGAGCTGTCCGAGGAATTGCGCGATTTCTTCGCCCCCGATGGGCTGACGCGCGCCTTTTACACCAGTGGCGGCAGCGACAGCGTGGAAACCGCGCTGCGGCTGGCGCGGCAGTATCACAAGATCAGGGGCGAGGCCGGGCGCACCAAGTTCCTGAGCCTGAAAAAGGGCTACCACGGCACGCATTTCGGCGGCGCCTCGGTCAATGGGAACGCCAATTTCCGCACGCAGTATGAACCGCTGCTGCCGGGCTGTTTCCAGATCCCCGCGCCCTATACCTATCGCAACCCGTTCAACGAAACCGACCCCGCGCGGCTGGCGCAGCTGTGCCTGGCGGCGCTGGAGGACGAGATCGCGTTTCAGGGCGCGGGCACCATCGCGGCCTTCATCATGGAGCCTGTTCTGGGCGCGGGCGGTGTGATTCCGCCGCACGAGTCATTCATGCCCGGCGTGCGCGAGATCTGTTCGAAACACGGTATCCTGCTGATCGCGGACGAGGTCATTACCGCCTTTGGCCGCACAGGCAGTTGGACGGGCAGCCGTCATTGGGGCGTGCAGCCTGACCTGATGTGCACTGCCAAGGCCATCACCAACGGCTATTTCCCCTTTGGTGCCGTGATGATCGCGGAAGGCGTGGCCAAGGTGTTCGAAGGCGACGAAACCGGCCGGGCGGCCATCGGGCATGGCTATACCTATTCCGGCCATCCGGTGGGTGCGGCGGCGGCGCTGGCCTGCCTTGCCGAAACCAAGCGTCTGAACGTGCCCGAAAACGCCGCCGCACGCGGCGCGGAACTGTTCGCCGGGCTTCAAAAGCTGGCACAGACTTATGACCTGATCGGTGATGTGCGCGGCGGGCATGGGTTGATGTGCGCGCTGGAACTGGTTGCCGACCGCGACACCAAG
>JAASTF010000291.1 GCA_021767525.1 Paracoccaceae bacterium | reverse complement strand
GGCCGGTTCACCGACCCTCATGATTTCCCACTCTAGCGTGATCCCACTGGAATCGTAAACCCTTTTCCGCACCTCCTCGCCCAGACCTTCCAGGTCGGCGGCGGTGGCTTGCCCCGTGTTGATCAGAAAGTTCGAGTGCTTTTCGCTCATCTGCGCGCCGCCCCTGCGCGCGCCGCGCATACCGGCGTCGTCGATCACCTTCCACGCCTTCAGCTCGTGGGTGTCGTCGTCGCGCCCGGTGCTGGAATATCCGGCCGGGTTGCGAAAGGTGCTGCCGGCGGTGCGGTCCTTGGTGGGCTGGGTCGCGTCGCGCTTGGCCAGCTGCTCCTCCATCCGGGCGGCCAGTGCGTCCGGGTCGCCCTTGGGCGCTTGGAACGTGGCGTCGACCAGCACCCAGCCCTCGGGCAGGTCGGTCTGGCGATAGCGGAAATTCAGGTCCTCGGGGGTCAGCGTCACCAATTCGCCCGCGCGGGTGACGGCGCGCGCGCTGACCAGGTGATCGGCGGTGTAGGTGCCATAGCAGCCCGCGTTCATCCGCACCGCGCCGCCGATACTGCCCGGGATCGTGCGCAGGAATGTCAGGTCCAGCCCCGCCTGCGCCGCGCGCTTGGCCACATGCGCATCCAGCGCGGCCACGCCCGCGGTGACGCGCGTGCCGTCGATCTCGATCTGGTTGAACCCGCGCCCCAGCCGGATCACCACCGCGCGGATACCGCCATCGCGCACGATCAGGTTGCTGCCCACCCCCATGGGGAAAACCGGCATCTCGGGCGGCAGCGCGGCCAGGAAGTCCTGCAGATCGGCCAGGTCGGCGGGCAGGAACAGCCAATCCGCCGGCCCGCCGACGCGCAGCCAGGTCAGGTCGTTCAACGGGCGGTGCGGCGTCAGCTTGCCGCGCGGTGTGGGCATGTCTGTCATGCAGGCGGGTTAAGCCGGGCGGCGGAAAAGAGCAAGGGGGGCGGGCAGTGGCCGACCTCGGGTGGCCGCTCTACCGCCTGGACTGCCGCGCTTTATCCCCGCCACATCCGCGCGACTTGCGAGCGATTTCCCCAGCCCTGCCAAAGCGGCCTCCCGGGGGGAGGTCGGCCACGGCCCGGCGGCGGCTCCGCCGCCTTTGTTCCGGGCGAAAAGTCTTGCAAAACCCGCGCGAATAGCGGCTGCCATGCAGCGTCGGGCCGCGGTGCGGCGATCCAGCCTTGGGTCAATGCGCTTTATGGCCTGCCAAATCGCCGTGCAGGGCGGCGGAAAAGAGCAAGGGGGCCGGGCAGTGGCACGTGACGAAACGCATAGCCTGCGCGAATAGCGGCCGCAGGCCGCCGCGCATCGCCGGGCCGCCCCCCGGCACGGCGATTTGGTTGGCCCGGGCGCGCCGCTCGCATCGCTTGCGGATTTGGCTACCATAAAGTGCACCGATCCACCGCAGGATCGCCGCGCCGCGGCCCGACGCTGCGCGGCTTTGCACCAAGCGCAGCCCCCTACCCCCGCCGCACCTGGCGGCGCATCCAGCGTAACAGGTAGATCACCGGCCAGCGCAGCAGGCTCATCGCCGCGACCAGCACCAGCAGCGCCACCCACACCCCGTGCTCCCAGCCGATCCAGCCCAGTAGCGGCACCCCCAGCGCCATCAGCACATAGGCCCGCGTCCAGTGATTGTCCCGCGACGGGATCATCGCCAGCACATTGGCCACCACCAGCCACAGGCAGGCCAGGATCAGCGGCAGGCTCATTTCGGCAACTCCGGGCGCTCGCCCCTGGCGCGCCGCCACAGGTAGCGCAGCGGGTTGCGCATCATCGAGGTAAAGGCCGCCAGCGCCACCAAACCCGTCAGCCAGCCATGCACCATGCCCAGCCAGATCATCAGCACCGGCGCCACCAGCAACAGCGCCACGCCCGGCACGTATTGCCGCCGCATCGGCAGCATGGCGGTGGCGGTCGCGGCGAAAACCCACAGGATCGCCAGGATCATCGGTGTGCTCATATCGCTCCTCCCAAGGTCATGATCAACGCGCCCAGGGCCAGGATCAACCCCACCACGGGCACCGCCATCGGCACGCGGAACGCGGCCTCGGGCGCGCGGCGCTTCAACCCGATCAGCGCCGCGTTGACCAGCACGAACACCGCCAGCAGGATGGTCGAGGTCGCCCCGGCCAGCGTCGCCACCGGCAGGCCCAGCGCGCCCAGCACCACGAACCCGCCCACCAGCACCGTGGCCAGAACCGGCGTGCCAAAGCGCGGATGGGCATGGTGGAAGACGCCCAGCGGTCCGCCCTCCTTGCCCAGGCCGAACATCACCCGCGCCGCCATGACGATCTGCGCCAACACCCCGTTCAACGCCGCCGCCACCGCGATGGCCGACAAGAACGCCGCCGACCCGCCCGTGCGCGCCTGCCAGACCAGCGCCAGCGGCTGTTCCGACCCTTCCAATGTGGCCAGCGGCACCGCGCGCACGGCGGCCCAGCTGACCGCGCCATAGATCACGCTGGTGATAACCAGCGCCATCAGGATCGCGCGCGGCAGGGTGTAGGTGGGGCGGCGCACCTCTTCGGCCATGTTCACGATATCCTCGAACCCGATGAAGGCGAAAAAGGCCAGAACCGCACCCGCCGCCACGCCGGGCCAGACCAGCCCGCCCGCGCCCGACAGCCAGTCGGCGCTTGGCGCCGCCGTGCCGCCCGCCCAGATCACCAGCGCCAGGCCCGTCAGCTCGATCGCGGTGAACACCGCCGCCACCGCCAGGCTTTCCAGCGCGCCCAGAACGGCCACGCCCACCAGCGCCGCCCCCACCGCCAATATCGCCCATTCCGCCGGCCATTGGGTGATCGAGGTCAGATAGCCCACGCCGCCCCGCAACACCGCCGCGGCCGAGATCGTGCCCGCCGCCACGATGGCCAGCCCGACGATCAGCGCCAGCACCCGGCTGTTCAAACCCTGCTGGACATAGGCCGCCTCGCCCGCCGCCTCGGGCAGACGGGTGGAGAGTTCCGCGTAACTCAGGGCCGAGGGCGCCGCGATCAGCCCGGCAAACAGAAAGGCCAGGGGCGCCCAGACGCCGGCCTGCCCGGCCACCGCGCCCACCAGCACGTAGATGCCCGCGCCCACCATGACGCCCACGCCATAAGCGGCCAAAAGGCCCAGGCCGATGCGACGCTTCAGATGCTCGGCCATCCCACGCCCCCTAGATGAAAAACCGCAGGACAAGGCCGCGCAACGGCCCCGCCACGGCCAAGCCGCCGCCCAGGGCCGCCAAGGCCCCCGTCGCCTGCGCCGGGTCGGATTGATAATGCAACACCAACAAACCCGCCGCCGCGATGGCAAAGGCCCAAACCAACCGCCGCAACACCCGCGTGACGGCGACAAGCGCCATCAGAACGATGATTGCGGATATGAGGAAGGGCCAGGTCATCAGCTTACCCCGCCTTCTTCATCAGCCTTTCCGGCAGCCCGTTGGCCCAGGCGCTGATCGTCCCGGCGCCAAGGCACACCACCATGTCCCCCGGGCCCGCCTGTTCGCGGACCAGGCGTTCCAGGTCGTCCTCGTCGCGGATGGCGCGGGCGTGGCGGTGGCCGTGGCGGTTGAGGCCCGCCACCAAATCGTCGCGCGACGCGCCCGGGATCGGGTCTTCGCCCGCGGCAAAGACCTCGGCAATCGCCACCACGTCGGCGTCGTTGAAGCAGGCGCAGAAATCGTCGAACAGCGAATGCAGGCGACTGTAGCGATGCGGCTGGTGCACGGCGATCACGCGGCCGTCGCAGGCCTGCCGGGCGGCTTTCAGAACGGCGGCGATTTCCACCGGGTGGTGGCCGTAATCGTCGATGATGGTCACGCCATCCACCTCGCCCACCCGAGTAAAGCGGCGGTTGACGCCGCCGAAATTGGCCAGTGCCTCGCGGATCTCGTCCAGCTTCATGCCCAGATGCCGCGCCACGGCGACGGCGGCCAGCGCGTTCGACACGTTATGATCGCCCGGCATCGGCAGGGTGCAGCCCTCGATCTTGGCGCCCTCGGCCTGCAGCAGGATGTCGAAATGCGCGACACCGGCCTTGTAGGTCAGGTTCGCGGCGCGAATATCGGCCTGCGCGTTGAAGCCATAGGTCACCACCCGGCGGTCGGTGACGCGGCCCACCAGCGCCTGAACCTCGGGGTGGTCGGTGCAGCAAACGGCGAGGCCATAGAACGGGATATTGCTGACGAAATCCTGGAACCCCTGGCGCAGCGTGTCGAAATCGCCCCAATGCTCCATATGCTCGGGGTCGATATTGGTGACGATGGCGATGGTGGCGGGCAGCCGGTTAAAGGTGCCGTCGCTTTCATCGGCCTCGACCACCATCCACTCGCCCTGCCCCATCCGCGCATTGCTGCCGTAGGCATGGATGATCCCGCCATTGATCACCGTCGGG
>JAASTF010000290.1 GCA_021767525.1 Paracoccaceae bacterium | reverse complement strand
TTCGGCCGCGCCTTTCCCGCCACCCCGCTGACCCCGCCCTATGCCACCGTCAAGGTCACCGGCGCGCTGTTTCACACCCAGGGCGGCCTGGCGGTCGACCCCGCCACCGCCCGTGTGCGCCACGGCAATGGCCGCCTTTTCACCAACCTCTACGCCACCGGCGGCGCCGCCTGCGGCGTCTCGGGCAAAGGCGACGCGGGGTATCTCAGCGGCAATGGCCTGCTCTCGGCGGTGACGCTGGGCTATCTTGCCGGGCGTAACACGCGCTAAAGGCGAATCGTGTTGCCGTCGGGTCATCTTGACAGTCGACACCTTTTGATACGGTGAAGGCGCCGCGCGGTTGTCAAAGGCTGCCCAAGGGCTGGCCAGGTTGTTCCCTACCCACCTCGGCCCGCAAAAACCCCGTTATTCGAGAAAAGTAAACGAATTTACTGGTTTCGCTGGTATTATCGATAGCTTTTTGACTAAAAAATCGTTCATAGCCAAAGGTCATTGGCGATTTTTACAAAAATCAACTAATCGTTATATCGGAGGAGCCTTTTATGCATACCAATGTATGCCGTTGAGGCCGGAGAAGACGAGTTGACAGTGGCAAAGCACAGCGCGCGCCACGGGGGGAACATCATGGACGGCACAAAAACACCGCAAACCGCAGCCAATCTGGTGCTTCTTGGCCCGCCGGGCGCGGGCAAGGGCACGCAGGCGCGTATGCTGCAAGAACGTTTCGGGCTGGTGCAGCTGTCGACGGGCGACCTGCTGCGCGCCGCCGTGGCCGAGGAAACCGAGGCGGGCAAAGCTGCACAGGCCGTAATGGATCGTGGCGAGTTGGTCAGCGACGAGATCGTGATCGCCATCCTGCGCGACCGGCTGGCCCAACCCGATTGCGCCGCCGGCGTAATTTTCGACGGCTTCCCGCGCACCACCGTGCAGGCCGAGGCGCTGGACGCCCTGATGGCCGAGACGGGCAGCGCGATCAGCGCCGCGATCAGCCTGGATGTGGATGACGCCGCGATGGTGACACGTGTCTCTGGCCGCTTTACCTGCGCCGGCTGCGGCGAGGGGTATCACGACAGCTTCAAGCAGCCCGCAACCAGCGGCGTCTGCGACAAATGCGGCGGCACCGAAATGACCCGGCGCGCCGATGACAATGCCGAAACCGTGGAAAGCCGCCTGCGCGCCTATCACGCGCAGACCGCGCCGCTGATCGCCTATTACGACGCGCGCGGCGTGCTGGCCCGGGTCGACGCGATGGGCCAGATCGACGCGGTGGCCCGCGATTTGAACACGATCGTCACGAAGGCGATCGCCTGAGGAGCGCAACGCCACCCCGGCGCTGCGGGCATTTTTTGTAAGGGAGGGACACAACCTTGTCCGACAACGCAAACAGCAACGCATATTGGAAGGCCAATCTGCGTCTTATCATCATCAGCCTGATCATCTGGGCGCTGGTTTCCTTCGGGTTCGGCATCCTGCTGCGCCCGATGCTGTCCGGCATCGCGGTGGGCGGCACCGACCTTGGCTTTTGGTTCGCGCAGCAAGGCTCGATCCTGGTCTTTTTGGCGCTGATCTTTTTCTACGCCTGGCGCATGAACAAGCTTGATGCCGAACACGGCGTCGGCGAGGAATAAGGGGCCCGGAAATGGACCAGTTCGTAATCAACCTGATCTTCGTGGGCGCGTCTTTCGCGCTTTATATCGGCATCGCCATCTGGGCGCGCGCCGGCTCGACCAGCGAATTCTACGCCGCGGGTCGTGGTGTGCACCCTATCACCAACGGCATGGCCACGGCGGCCGACTGGATGTCGGCGGCCTCGTTCATCTCGATGGCGGGCCTCATCGCCTTCGTGGGCTATGACAACTCGTCCTTCCTGATGGGCTGGACGGGCGGCTATGTGCTGCTGGCGCTGCTGCTGGCACCCTACCTGCGCAAGTTCGGCAAGTTCACCGTGTCCGAGTTCATCGGCGACCGCTTCTACAGCCCGACCGCGCGCCTGGTGGCGGTGATCGCGCTGCTGGTCGCCTCGCTGACCTATGTGATCGGGCAGATGACCGGCGTGGGCGTGGCCTTTGGTCGCTTCCTTGAGGTCGACAACACCACCGGTCTGCTGATCGGCGCCTGTGTCGTTTTCGCCTACGCGGTGTTCGGCGGCATGAAGGGTGTGACCTATACCCAGGTTGCCCAGTATGTCGTTCTGATCCTGGCCTACACGATCCCGGCGATCTTCATCTCGCTGCAGCTGACAGGCAATCCGATCCCGGGCCTGGGCCTTTTCGGTGAGCACCAGGCAAGCGGCGAGCCGCTGCTGGCCAAGCTGGACCAGATCGTGACCGAGCTGGGCTTCCGTGAATACACGGCCCATCACGGCGACACGTTCAACATGGTTTTGTTCACCCTGTCGCTGATGATCGGCACCGCCGGTCTGCCGCACGTGATCATGCGCTTCTTTACCGTGCCCAAGGTGGCCGATGCGCGTTGGTCGGCCGGCTGGGCGCTGGTTTTCATCGCACTGCTCTACCTGACGGCCCCGGCCGTGGGCGCGATGGCGCGTCTGAACATCACCGAGCTGATGTGGCCCGAGGGCACCAGCGGCCAGGCCGTGTCGGTTGAGCAGATCGAAACCGATCCGGCCTATGATTGGATGGCCACCTGGCAGCAGACCGGCCTTCTGGGTTGGGAAGACAAAAACGGCGACGGACGCATCCAGTACTACAACGATGCCGATGCCGACATGCAGGCCAAGGCCGAGGAAAACGGCTGGGCCGGCAACGAGCTGACCAACTTCAACCGTGACATCCTGGTGCTGGCCAACCCCGAGATCGCCAACCTGCCGGGTTGGGTGATCGGCCTGGTGGCGGCGGGCGGTCTGGCCGCGGCGCTGTCGACTGCGGCGGGCCTGTTGCTGGCGATTTCCTCGGCGGTCAGCCACGACCTGATCAAGGGCCAGTTCAACCCCGGCATCAGCGAAAAGGGCGAGCTTCTGTCGGCCCGTATCGCAATGGCGTTGGCAATTGCGGTGGCGACCTATCTGGGACTCAACCCGCCCGGATTTGCCGCGCAAACCGTGGCCCTGGCCTTTGGCCTGGCGGCGGCCTCGATCTTCCCGGCGCTGATGATGGGCATCTTTACCAAGGTGAACAACAAGGGCGCCGTGGCGGGCATGCTGGCCGGTCTGGTCGTGACACTGATCTATATCTTCCTGCACAAGGGCTGGTTCTTCATCCCCGACACCAACAGCTTTACGGATGCCGATCCGCTGTTGGGCACCATCCGCTCGACCTCGTTCGGTGCGGTGGGCGCGATGATCAACTTTGCCGTGGCCTTCACCGTGTCGAAGATGACCGACCCGATCCCGACCGAGATCGAAGAACTGGTCGAAAGCGTGCGCGTGCCGAAAGGCGCAGCAGCGGCCGCGGCCGACCACTGACAAACAGCAGGGGGCGCGGCCATGCGCCCCCTGCCATCCGCCCGCGCCCCGGCGTAGGCTGATCCCCAAGGCCCCGGCATATTTCGCCATCCCGGCCCGTCTTTTAGACTTATTTCGCACCCGCCCCGGGCAAAAGGACCAACCTGATGCCAGACCCCGCGCCCCGGCTGACCGACAGCCTATTCCTTCACGCGCCGTTCGACCTGCTACCGCCCGAGACGCGCAAGGGGCTGATCCCGCATATCGCCCTGCATGATGCACCCGCCGGCACCGTTCTGCTGCGCGAAGGTGCCGCGATGGACGGGCTGCACGTGATCCTGTCGGGCGCGATCGAGGTGCTGTCAGATGGCGGCGACGTGGTATCGCATCGCGGGCCCGGCGACGTTCTGGGCGAACGTGCGCTGTTTCGCGACGGCCGCGCGACGCTGACCGCGCGGGTCAGCGAAGATGCCGATTATGCGGTGATCCCCACCGCGCCCTTCCGTGCGCTGGTCGATCAGCACCCGGCCTTTGCCCGCTGGTTCCGCGCCGCTGCCCCCACCCGCGACACCGCACCCGAAAGCGCGCAGGCCACCGGCCTGACCGCGTTGCAGGTGGCCGATCTGATGGCCAAAAGCCCGGTCACCAGCCCGCCCGATGCCAGCGTGTCTGACGTGGCACGCCTGATGCGCGATCACGGGATCTCGTCGGTGCTGGTGACCGAAGGCGACGCTTTGACGGGCATCGCCACGGTGCACGACCTGACCAACAAGGTGCTGGCCGAGGGGCTGGACGGCACCCTGCCCGTGTCGCAAATCATGACGCCCGATCCGATTACCATCGCGCCCGATGCGCTGGGGCTGGATGCGCTGGTCATCCTGGCCGAGCGCAAGATCAACCACCTGCCCGTCGCCCGGAACGGGCAGATCGTGGGGATGCTGGCGCGCACCGACCTGATCCGCCAGCAGGCCACCACCGCCAGCCACATGGTCGCC
>JAASTF010000289.1 GCA_021767525.1 Paracoccaceae bacterium | reverse complement strand
GATGGCCGTGGCCGGGTCCGCGCAGGCCGAGGGCCAGCTGAACATCTATAACTGGGGCAACTACACCAGCCCCGAGCTGATCGAGAAATTCGAACAGGAATACGGGGTCGAGGTCACGATCACCGATTACGACAGCAACGACACCGCGCTGGCCAAGATCAAGGCGGGCGGCCACGGGTTCGACATTGTCGTGCCGTCGGGCACCTATGTGCCGATCTTCATCTCCGAAGGGCTGCTGATGGAATCAAAGCCCAACGAGATGGAGAATTTTCAGCACATGGACCCGGTTTGGGTGGATGTCGAATTTGACCCGGGCCGCAACTATACCGTGCCGTGGCAGTGGGGCACCGTGGGCATCACCGTGAACACCAGCGTCTATGGCGGCGACATCAACACCGCCGCCCTGCTGTTCGAGCCGCCCGAGGAATTGAAGGGCAAAATCAACGTCGTGCCCGAGATGATGGACGTGATGTCCACCGCCATCTACTACAAGGGCGGTGAACAGTGCAGCACCGACCGCGAGGTTCTGAAAGAGGTGCGCGATATGCTGGTCGAGGCCAAGAAGGATTGGCTGTCGATGGATTACGGCAATATCGAGAAATTCGCCAAGGGCGACCTGTCGGCCGGCCTGAACTGGAACGGCGCCTCGATGCGCGCGCGGTTGCAGAACGAAGATATCGCGTTCGGCCTGCCGAAAACCGGCTACCCGGTGTGGATGGACAACGCCGCGATCTTGGCCGACGCGCAGAATGTCGAGAACGCCAAGGCATTCCTGAACTTCATCATGGCGCCGGAAAACGCCGCGATGCTGTCGAACTTTGCCAAGTATGCCAACGGCATCAAGGGGTCCGAGGAATATATGACCGACGACCTGAAAGCCGCGCCCGAGGTGAACCCCAGCGACGAGTTGAAGGCCGCTGGCGTGATCTCGAAAACCTGCCCGCCCGAGGCGCAGAAAATCTATACCGCGATCTGGACCGAGCTTCAAAAGTAATCGCGCATGGGGCGGGCTGCACAGGCCCGCCCCTTTCCTTTGACGAGGCACCCCATGACCCCTGATATCGTTATTCTGAACGGCCGGCTGATCACGTTCGACGACGCGCGGCCCAGTGCCAGCGCGCTGGCCATTTCCGGCGGCACCATTTCCGCTGTGGGCGACACCGCCGACATTCGCGCGCTCGCCGGCCCGGATACCCGGGTGATCGACGCAGGCGGGGCCACGGTGATGCCCGGGTTCATCGACAGCCATGTGCATCTGTTCGGCGGCTCGGTCGAGCTGTCATGCCTTGATCTTTACGGGGTGCAGGGGCTGGACAGGCTGACCCAGGTGGTGCGCGACTGGGCCGCGAAAAACCCCGAAGATCAGGTCGTATTTGCCGTGCAGGCCGATTATTCGATCATGGGCCCGGGCCAGCACACCACCCGGCAGGATCTGGACAAGGTGCTGCCCGACCGCCCATTGGCCATGTTCGCGCCCGATCATCACACCGTCTGGGCCAACACAAAGGCGCTGGAACTGGCCGGGCTGCTGCATGGCGGGCAAGTCGACATGGGCGCCGAGATCGTGATGGCCGCCGACGGCACCGCCACCGGCGAGCTGCGCGAGCCGGGCGCCTATGCCCCGGTTCTGAAACTGACGAAACATGGCGGGCGCGACATGCTGGGCCTTGTTACCGGCGCCGACCCCGAGCCGCCCGCGACCGCGAAAGAACGCGCGCTGGACAAGGCCGCGATTGCCCAGGGTCTGAAACACTGCGCCAGCCACGGGATCACCGGGCTGCACAATATGGATGGCAATTTCTACAACCTGGAACTTCTGTCCGAGCTTGAGTCCGATGGCGACCTTCTGGCCCGGGTCGAGGTGCCGTTCCATTTCAAAAGCCACGACAACCTGGACCGCTTTGCCGAGGCCGAGGAAATGCGGGCGCGTTACACGGGCGACTGGGTCTGGTGCAACCGGGTCAAGATGTTCATCGACGGCGTGGTGGAGAGCTCGACCGCGCTGATGCTCGAACCTTATCCGGGCCTTGATACCGTGGGCGACGCGGTGTTCGACTATGACCATTTCCAAGCGGCGGCAATCAAGGCCGACGCGATGGGCCTGCAAATCGCGGTTCACGCCATCGGCGACAAGGGCATCCGCTGGACGCTCGATGCCTACGAGGCCGCGATAAAGGCCAATGGCCGCCGCGACAGCCGCCACCGCATCGAACATATCGAGGTGCTGCACCCCGACGACCTGCCCCGCTTTGCCGAGTTGGGGGTTGTCGCCTCGATCCAGCCAGGGCACGCGCCATTTGGCGGCATTTTCCCGCCCGAGGGCGTGGGCAAGATGCTGCACGATCACCAGATCCCCACCGCCTATGCCTGGCAGGACATCCGCGACACAGGCGCGCCGGTGGTGTTTTCCACCGACTGGCCAGTGATCCCGGTCGACGTGATGCCAAACGTCAAGGCGGCGGTGGCACCGCTGAAACTGCCCGCGCCCTGGCGCGATCAAAGCCAAAGCTTGCTGGATACGCTGAAATCCTACACCGCCGATAACGCTTGGGTGGAATTCAACGAGGCGCGCAAGGGCCGGTTGATCGCGGGCATGATGGCCGACGTGGTGGTGATGAGCCACGACCTGCAAGCGATGGAGCCCGACACGCTGGACCAGGCGCGCGCCCAGGTGACGATCGCCGGCGGGCGCGTGACCTATGAGGCCTGAACGCTGATGCGGCCCGCGCGGATTTCGTAGATAATCGCGCGGTCCTGCATGGTCAGGCGCTGCGACAGATCGGTATCCGGAATGATACAAGCGACGTTGGGTGTCAGCGGGTTCATGAATACCCGTTCGCAATAAAGCGCACCCGACGCGGCCGCGTACAGCACCCCGGCCCAGCAGGCATCATACCCCGCCTGATCGCAATACGAGCCGAAATCCGACAGCGAAAATCGCTCGATCCCCGTCAGGCCAAGGCGCGGCAGATCGGCCAGCCCGCCCTCGACAATCGACAGGCGCGGTAGCGCGGCGCGGACCCTTTCGAAATTCTCGGGCAGCAGGTGCAGCGGCAGCGCCTTAGGCAGCGCATTGCGCCCCCGCAGGATCAGCGAGGCGAAATCGCTTTCGCGGAACAGAAACTGCCCCGATGCACGGTTGAACGCGCCGGCCAGCTGCGCCTCAACCGCGTCGGGCGACGGCAGGAAGGCGCCACCCGGTTCGCCGATCACGCGGGTCCAGATCCACGGCCGCCCCAGCGCACGGATCGAGCCGCGCCAGATGCGATCATCGAACCGTTTGGCCCAGATGCGGCTCTGTTCCTGCACAGTTTCGGCCTGGAACAGCGTGTCAATCGCGCGGCCGCGGATAAGGCGATTGCCCAAAGCGCCCAACCGCAGCACCTTTTCCCACCGTCCCGCATACCAGACACCGCGCCGGATCATGCGGCGGCGCGCCTGCCAGAATTGGCGGTCCGCGTCGTCCAGCCCTTGCGCCACTTGGGCATGCAGGCCCAACCGGTCATCGCAGGGCGTGATCCCCAGATAGGCCAGCAAATCGCCATGCCCCAGCGCCTGAAACGCGGCCATTTTCATCCGCAATAGCGCGTTTTGCACCGGGTTCATGTCGATGGCGATCACCTGCGCGCTGTCCGACAGCAGCATATCCAGCGGCCGTGTGCCGCTGCCGGTCAGGCACAGCATTTTGTCAGCCTTGCCGCCCAGCGCCGCCAATTCGGATCGGCCGTCCTCGTTCGACGAGGCAAAGTTCAGCGTTTCGAAAAACCGCATGGCTCAGCCCCGATACAGGTTTTCGACCCGGCGCAGCTTGCGCCCGGTGTCGAGCAGCATGTCTTCGCGCCGCAGGTCGATCTTGGGTGACAGGCCCCGCGCGGCCAACAGTGCCTGCATCGCATCCCGCGCCGCCTGCGCGCTGCGGTGCGGAACATCAGGGCGCAACGCGAGCGTGATACGGTCCGCGCCCTCGCGCCGAATGCGGAAATCGGTGATGTCGCGCGCCGCATCCAACACCGCATTGCGCAGGATGTCGGGGGTGATCAGCACCTGCGCGCCGTCACGGTCGAACAAGAAGGCATCGTCCATCCGGCCCACAACCTCGTCCACCGACAACAGGGGCGAGCCGCAGGCGCACGGCCCGTCCGACAGGCGCAGCAGATCGGTCATGCGATAGCGCGCCATGATCTGAAACCGCCGACGAAAGCTGGTGACCAGGGGCGAAACCAGCCCATCGCCCACCGGCTGCAATTCGAAATGATTGGCATCCTCGGCCAGGTGCAGTTTGCCATATGTGCAGGTCACGCCAAACAGCCCCTCGGTCGCCATGTAGATCTGGCCCAGCATCACCCCGAACCCGCGCTCGATCACCGCGCGATCCACGGGATCCAGCGTTTCTCCGCCG
>JAASTF010000288.1 GCA_021767525.1 Paracoccaceae bacterium | reverse complement strand
TTCACCGGGCTTTACCCGTTTTTGGCCTTCTGGCTGATCTGGGGTGGCACGATCCTGACGCCGTTCATGGCGCTGATCGGCGTGATCGCGGCCTTTGTCGTCTTTCGCAAGGTCGAAGCGCGCGGCTTTGCCGTTGCGGCGCTGGCCGGCGTGGTAACGGCGGCGGTGATCTGGTGGCTGGGCGGCGTCGTGTCGTCGGCCCTGTCGTCTGTCATGGCGCTCGAGGCGGTGCCGTCGCGTGACATGGGTGGCTTTATGCTGAACCTGATCCTGGGCACTGTCTGCGTGTCGCTGTCGCTGCCGATCGGCATCCTTCTGGCGCTGGGGCGGCAGTCGTCGATGCCGATCATCAAGTGGATCTGCGTCGTGTTCATCGAGTTCATCCGCGGTGTGCCGCTGATCACCTTGCTGTTCGTCGCGAACGTCGTCCTGGCCTATTTCTTTCCGCCGGGCACGAATTTCGACCTGATCGTGCGGGTCATCATCATGATCACCGCCTTCGCCAGCGCCTATATCGCCGAGGTGATCCGCGGCGGGCTGGCGGCTTTGCCGCGCGGCCAGTACGAGGCCGCCGACAGCCTGGGTCTGGATTACGCGCAGTCGATGCGCCTGATCATCCTGCCGCAGGCGCTGAAGATCTCGATCCCCGGCATCGTGAACGTGGCGGTGGGCCTGTTCAAGGACACCACGCTGGTGTCGGTCATCTCGATGTTCGACCTTGTGGGCATGATCCGCGGGCCCATCCTGGCGGCGACCGAGTGGAACGGCGTCTACTGGGAGCTGTGGGGCTTTGCCGTCATCGTGTTCTTCATCGTGTGCTACGGCATTTCGCAATATTCGCAATGGCTGGAGCGTCAGCTGCAGCGCGACCATCGTTAAGGAAAGGTCTGTCCAATGGCTGAACAGGCACAAATGCACGTCTCGGACGAGGTGGCGATCACCATCGAGAACATGAACAAATGGTATGGCAGCTTTCACGTGCTGCGTGACATCAACCTGACCGTGAACCGGGGCGAGCGCATCGTTATCGCGGGCCCGTCGGGGTCGGGCAAGTCGACGCTGATCCGCTGCATCAACGCGTTGGAAGAACACCAGAAGGGCAAGATCGTTGTGGATGGCACGTTGCTGTCATCCGACCTGAAAAACATCGACAAGATCCGGTCCGAGGTTGGGATGGTGTTCCAGCACTTCAACCTTTTTCCGCATCTGACGATCCTGGAAAACTGCACGCTGGCGCCGATCTGGGTGCGCAAGATCCCGAAAAAGCAGGCCGAGGAAACGGCGATGCATTTTCTGGAAAAGGTGAAGATCCCCGAGCAGGCCGACAAGTATCCCGGGCAGCTGTCCGGCGGTCAGCAGCAGCGGGTCGCCATCGCTCGGTCGTTGTGCATGCGCCCGCGCATCATGCTGTTCGATGAACCCACCTCGGCGCTGGACCCCGAGATGATCAAGGAAGTGCTGGATACGATGGTCGAACTGGCCGAGGAAGGCATGACCATGCTGTGCGTGACCCACGAAATGGGCTTTGCCCGGCAGGTAGCGAACCGCGTGATCTTTATGGACCAGGGCCAGATCGTCGAACAGAACGAACCCGAAGAGTTCTTCAACAACCCGCAGAACGATCGGACCAAGCTGTTCCTCAGCCAGATCCTGGGTCACTGACCCTGTCTTACACCCAAACGCGCCGCCGGGCCTGCAGGTGCTGCACCCGGCGGCGCAAGTCGTCTGGCACCGGGCCGGGGCGGGGCGTGTCGCGGATCGTCGTGATAAGGGTGTCCGCGCGCGCCCCCTTGCGACGGGTCCAGCGTAGCCCGGCCAGTACGGCGCGGGCCTTGTCGGGCAGGCGATCGGGCATATCGTGCCCGTTCAGCGTGGCCCAGACACCGGACCACAGCCGCCCCACCGTCCACGGGTTATAGCCACCCCCGCCCAGCACCAGCAGACGGGGCGCCATGTCGCGCAGCGCCGCCACGCAGGCCCAATGCGCATTGTTCGACAGGGCCAGCCGCGACAGCGGATCCTCGGTCACCGCATCGGCCCCGCATTGCAGCACGATCGCCTGTGGGCGGAACTCGGCCACGGCGGGCAGGATCACCTGCGTCAATGCCAGGTCGAACCCGCTGTCATTCGTGTCGCGCGGCAGCGGCAGGTTGATCGCGTTGCCGCCCGCGTCATCGTCCAGCGTGCCGGTAAAGGGCCAGCGCCGCTCTTCGTGGGTCGAGATCATCAGAACACGCGGCTCGCCCGCAAAGGCCGCGGCCACCCCGTCGCAATGATGTGCATCGATATCCACATAGGCCACGCGGGTCAGCCCTTGGCGCAGGAACGCCTTGATCGCCAGAACCGGATCGTTGAGGTAGCAAAACCCGCCCGCGTGGTCGGCCATGCCGTGATGCGTGCCGCCGCCGGGGTTGTAGACAACGCCGCTCTGCGCCAGCAGGTCAGCCGCCAAAAGCGAGCCACCGGCCGAGGTGGCGGGGCGGCGAAACATCTCGGGGAAGATCGGGTTCGACAGCGTTCCGATCTGGTGGCGGTCCCGCGTTGCCGGATCGACCGTGCCCGCCGCCTCGGCCCGTTGCAGGGCAGAGACGTAATCGGGCGTGTGAAAGGCGTGCAGCGCGGCGGGTTTGGCGCGCGGGCTGGTACGGTATTGATCGGCCGGCAGCCATCCCATCGCGCGGCACAGGTCGATCACCGTGGGCACGCGCGGGATGGCCAGCGGATGGTGCCGGCCATAGCTCGATCCGCGATAAATCTCGGACCCGATGAAAATGGGCATTTGCATGCCCCAAGAATAGGGCCAGCGCGCGGCGGGGAAAGCCGCTTAGTCGGTCAGCGCGCGGGGCACGATGAAATCCACTGCGCGCCCGGTGCCCGGCTGCATATCGGCCCAGCTGTCACCGTCGAAATCGGCCACCAGCGTGGCGCAGGTGGGATAGTCATAAAAGCGGGGGTGGTCCGGCGGGCTGCCAAGACTTTCCTGCGCAAACTCGGCGATGCCCGGGTTATGCCCGATCATCAGCACCGTCTGCCCGGTGGCCGCGCGCAAGGCATCCAGCATGTCCCAAGGCTCGGCATGGTAAAGCGCGGGCAGAAACTCGGTGCGGGCGTCCAACTGCAGCCCGGTCAGCGTGTCGCGCGTCCGCTGGGCGGTTGAACACAGCACTTGGTAGGGCAGATATCCCTTGGCGCGCAGCCAATCGCCCATCGCCTTGGCCGAGCGTGTGCCGCGCGCGTTCAGCGGGCGATCATGGTCACGCGTGGCGCCGCTGGACCAGTCGGATTTGGCGTGGCGCATCAGGATCAGGCGCATCGGATCATCCCTTTAGAAAAGCGGCCATGTGGAACCCCGATTGTGCCGGGTCGCGGCCAAAGCTTTGTGACACCGGGCAGGCGCGGCGCACAAGGCAGCCGTGATGCCGGCAATCGGCACCTTCCGGGCTGGCGATATGCGCCTTGCAGGCGGCCACGTCATAGGGCGCATCATCACGCAAGGCGCCGACGGGGCAGGCGGTGGCGCAAGGGCGCGCGCAGTCGGTGCAGGGCGATTGCGTTGCCGCAGGCCGATCGGCCGGACCGGGCAGGATCAACGCGCCGCGGAACGAGATCATCATGCCCGCCACATCATGCACCAGCATCCCCACCGGGCTTTGATGGCAACGCCCGCTGTCGACGGCCCAGCTTAGAAACGGCTGGTAAGGCGGGCCGCCAAAGGGGAAAACCATGTCGGCACAAAAACGCTTGGCCAGATCGCCCAGAACGCGGGTCGACCATCGGTCGATCGGGTCGGGGTCACCATCGTGGTATTCCGGGCTGCGGGTGAACACGGGCCAGAAATCCGGCCCCGCACCGATCAGCACCAGCTGTCGCGCCGGTGCATCCAGCGCCACCCGCCCCATGTCGATCAGGCCCAGCGAGGCCAGCGCGGCATCAAGGCGGGCGGTGTCGCTCACTTGCGGGGCGGCAGGTTGCGCGGCTTGATGAGCGAGCCCGAGCCATGCTCGGTGAACAGCTCAAGCAAGCAGGCGTTCGATACGCGACCGTCGATGATGACCACCCCGCGCACGCCCTGGGCAATCGCGGCCAGCGCGGTTTGCGTCTTGGGGATCATGCCGCCGGCGATCACGCCCTCCTCGGTCATGGCGGTGACCTCTTCTGGGGTCAGCTCGGTCACGACCTCGCCCTCGGCATTCTTGACGCCGGGCACATCGGTCAAAAGCAGCAGGCGATCGGCCTTGAGCGCGCCGGCAATCGCGCCCGCCGCGGTGTCGCCGTTGACGTTGTAGGTTTCGTTTTCCTTCATGCCGGTGGCGACGGGCGCCACAACCGGGATGATCCCGGCGGCGAACAGATCGTGCAGCACCTGCACGTTCATTTCCACCGGACGGCCGACAAAGCC
>JAASTF010000287.1 GCA_021767525.1 Paracoccaceae bacterium | reverse complement strand
GGGAATAGGTCGGAAGAATACTGGGGATCATGGCGATCATCCTTCAGGGCAAAAAGAAGCCACGTGAGTGCCGAATGCCGGCGGCTTCGTCAAGGTTTTAGGGAGTGTGCGCAGCTTTGCGCGGAAGACAACAGGGAAACGGACGTCAGGCGCGGGTGCGTCGGCGTCGGATGGCGGGGATATGAGCCAGCGTTGTCATAGGCCGGGCTGTTACCGGGATTTTCCGGCGCTGCCAAGGAAAATCGCGCTTACGCCTTGAGCCGGTAGCCGCGCCGCACCATCGACCAGGCGACATAGGTCACGACGATGGTGGTGACCGCCACGACGGCCAGCCCCAGCCAGGGCGAGCTGTCGGACACGCCCAGCACGCCCCGACGCCCGCCGTCGATGATGTAGAAGACGGGGTTTACATGGGTGATCTCGCGCAGGCCGGGGGGCAGCGCCTCGACCGAGTAGAAGGTGCCGGACAGGAAGGCCAGGGGCGTCACGAGGAAGTTGGTGATCGCGGCCATCTGGTCGAATTTCTGGGCGATGATGCCGCCCACCACGCCAAGCGCGCCCATCATGGCCGAGCCGAGCACGACGAAGGCCAGCGCCATCGCCGGGTTCTGCGGCACGATGCCCAGGAACAGCCACAGGCCGATGGCGATGGGCAGCGCCACGAACAAGCCGCGCCCGATGCCCCCCACGACATAGCCCAGCACGATCTCCAGCGGCGACAGTGGCGGCATCAGCGTGTCGACGATATTGCCCTGCACCTTGGACCCGATCAGCGAGGACGAAGTGTTGGCAAACGAGTTCTGGATCACCGTCATCATCATCAGCCCCGGCGCGATGAAGGTGGTGAAGGCCACGCCCATCACGTCGCCCCGGGTGGGGCCGATGGCGATGGTGAAGATCACCAGGAACAGCCCCGCCGTCACCAGCGGCGCGATCAGGGTCTGCATCCAGATCGCGGTAAATCGCTGGATTTCGCGGATGGCCAGCGTGTAAAGGCCCAGCCAGTTCACCCGGCCAAAGCGCCGTTGCCCCATATCCGCCCGTGCCATGCCCGCCCCCTTTGCGCCGTTGCGATTCGGTGCCTTGTAACTCGGTCATGGATGCTTAGAATAGAGACAGTCGAATTTAAACAGGGGCGGGCGTTCACGCGCACCGCCCCTCATAGCTGGAAAGCACCGGGTGAGCTGATGTCGTGGACGGATGAGCGCGTCGAACTGTTGAAAAAGATGTGGGGCGAGGGCCAGTCGGCCAGCCAGATCGCCAAGGAACTGGGCGGCGTGACCCGCAATGCCGTGATCGGCAAGGTGCACCGCCTTGGCCTGTCGAACCGGTCGGGCGGCGGCGGGGCGGCCAAGGCCGACGCCAAGGCCAAGCCCGAGCCCAAGGCCAAGGCCGCGCCCAAGGCCACCAAGAAGCCCGCGCAGCCCGAGCCGGCGCCAGAACCCGCCTCGGCCGCCGAGCCGAAAGAGCCGCCGCGCGCCGCGACGCCCGCGCGCAAGCAGATCATCCCGGCGGGCCAGCCCCTGCCGCCGCAGCCTTCGGCCAACGAGATCGACCCCGCGGCGCTGGCCAAGGTCAGCGAGATCGAGAAGAAGGCCAAGAAGCTGACGCTGATGGAACTGACCGAGCGCACCTGCAAATGGCCCGTGGGCGACCCCGCGACCGAGGATTTCTGGTTCTGCGGCCTGCCGGTGCAACAGGGCAAACCCTATTGCGAGGCGCATGTGGGCGTGGCGTTCCAGCCCATGAGCAGCCGCCGCGACCGCCGTCGCTGATTCAGCCTGATGCGCGGGCGCGTCGATAGCCGCACAAAGGGCGTTTTGGCCACCTGGTTGATGGCGGCGCTTGTCGCGGTTTCCTTTGCCTTTGCCGGCTTCGCCGGTGGCGCGGACATGACCTATGACCGTGGCGATATGACCGCCCAGCCGCATCACATGGCGGATGCACCTGACTGTGTCGAATGCGACGCGTCCAGCGGGGCATGTTTGCAGATCTGCGCGCTGTCCCATGCTGTCGCGCCGGTCGCCCTTTTCGTTGACCTGCCGGTGACGTCAACGGTCATGCGTGTCGGGATGGTGCGATTGGCGCGGCCGTCATCGGACCCCGAGGTGCAGAGTCCGCCGCCGCGACCCGCCTGATCCCCGTTTTGCAAGGCGGCAGGGCAAAAGCCCTGTCACACCCTTTTCAATTGGAGATCGACAGATGACCAACCCGATGCTTTCCCGCCGGTCAATGATGACCGGCCTTGCCGCCACGCTGCTGGCGGCCCATGCGGCCCCGCTGGCCGCGCAAACCGCCACGCCCACCGACCGTGTCCTGCGTGTCACCAAGACGCCCACCTGCGGCTGCTGCGGCCTCTGGATCGACATGGCGCGCGCGCATGGCTTTGTGGTCGAGGTGACGGATACCCGCGACTATGTCGGCATGAAGGCCGCAAACGGCGTGCCGCAGCGCTTGGTGTCGTGCCACACGGCCACCATCGGCGGATACGTGGTCGAAGGCCATGTGCCCTTTGCCGCGATCGACCACATGCTGGCCACGCAGCCCGACATCAAGGGCATTTCCGTGCCAGGGATGCCAGGCGACTCGCCCGGGATGGGCGGCGGACAGGACGCCATCGTGCCGGTGACCGCCTGGGGCGGCACGGCGGGCGAGGCGGCGCCTTACGTCTTTACCCGGTAAGGCCGCGGCGGCGGGTGGATCACTGGCGCGACAGGATGAACCACTCGCCGATATTCTCGCGCGTGATGTAGCCCAGGAAAGCGCCGCTGCTGTCGGTGACGGCGACGCCCGGCGGGCTGTCTTGCATGGCGGTCAGCACCTCGTCCATCGGGGTGGCCAGATGGACCGTGGGGATCGGCCGGGTCATGTGCCCGGCCACCCGCTCGGCGCGGTGGTCGGCCTCGATCGCGGCGATGATGCTGTGGCGGGTCAAGATGCCTTGCAGGCGGCCGTCGGTGTCGAGCACCGGGAACTCGGCCTGGGTTGTGCGCAGAACAGCTTGGGCGGCGCTGTCCATCGTGTCGTCGGGCGTCAGCGCCTCGTAGGCGGTGATCATCGCGTCGCGGGCGCGGGCCTGGTGGGCGCGGGTGCGCATGGCGGCGTCCGAGCTTTCGGCGCCGGCGGCGAAAAAGATGAACACGCCCACCAGCACCAGCAGCGGGTTGCCGCCGAACAGGCCCAGAAAGCCGAACAGGAACGCCATCGCCTGGCCTGCGCGCGCGGCGATGCGCGTGGCGCGCACCCGGTCGGTGTAGATCGCCATGACGGCGCGAAAAACGCGCCCGCCATCCATCGGAAAGGCGGGGATCATGTTGAACAGCACCAGGATCAGGTTCACCGTGGCCAGTTGCTGCACGAAGGATTGGCTGGGCGAGGCGATGGCGTCGAGCACGTTGAGTTGCACGCTGGCCCCCAGGACGATCGTCAGCACCGCCCAGATCACCACGTTGACCGCGGGGCCCGCCAGCGCCACCAGGATTTCCTGTTTCGGGTCTTCGGGCATCCGTTCCAGCCGCGCCAGCCCGCCGATGGGCAACAGCGTGATGTCGGGTGTCTTGATCCCGAACCGGCGCGCCATGAACACATGGCCCAGCTCGTGCAGCACGACGCAGGCGAACAGCGCCAGGATGAACACCACGTTGCCGAACGCCGCCGCGGGCCCGCCCGCCGACCAGGCCGACAGCAACACCCAGGCCAACAGCAGAAAGAATGTCAGGTGGATGCGGATATCGGTGCCACGCACCGAGCCTATGGAGAATGACCAGCTCATACCCGATTAAGTGTCGTTCCGGCGCGGATTTGCAAGCGGCGCGTTGCCGCCCCCGGGCCTTAGCGGCGGGGCTTTGCGCGCAGGGTCGGGTCGGCCTGGGTGGGGTCGTCGGGCCAGGGATGCTTGGGGTAGCGCGCGCGCATGTCCTTGCGCACGTCGGCATAAGAGCCGGCCCAGAAGCCGGGCAGGTCCATCGTGGTTTGCACCGGGCGGCCCGCGGGCGATAACAGCGTGACGCGAAGCGGCTGGCCCGCGACGGTGGGGTGGGTTGTCTGGCCGAACATCTCTTGCAGGCGCAGCTGGATTTCCGGCGCCTCGCCCGCATAATCGATGGGGATCTGCCGGCCCAGCGGCGTGATAAAGGCCCCGGGCACGGCCCGGTCCAGCGCCTGCATCTGGTCCCAGCTGAGCCGCGCGCGCAGCGCATCCAGGATGTCAAAGCGTTTCCAGTCGTCGGCGGATTTCACGCCCGCCAGATGCGGCAGCAGCCAGTCCTCCAGGCTGTCCATCAGCGCCGCGTCGGACAAATCGGGCAGGTCCAGCCCGCCCGCGCGCGCCAGTTGCACCCGTGCGATGAACCGGCGCGCGGCGTCAGACGGGGCAAGGCCCATCTCGCGCACGCCGTCCAGCATGGCGGCG
>JAASTF010000286.1 GCA_021767525.1 Paracoccaceae bacterium | reverse complement strand
GATGCTGTTTTCACGCAGGAAGGTTCGGATCGAAACCGAACGGATGACCCTGCGTGCCCCCCAGCATGGCGATTTTCGCGACTGGACCAGCCTGCGCCGCGAAAGCGAGGCGTTCCTGACCCCGTGGGAGCCCACCTGGGCCGAGGATCACCTGACGCGCAAAGGGTTCACCAACCGCGTCTACTGGGCGCAGCGGTCGATCTCGAACGGGTCGGCCTTGCCGCTGTTCCTGATGCGGCGCGACGACCAGGTGCTGCTGGGCGCGATCACGCTGGACAATATCCGGCGCGGGCCTGCCCAGGCCGGCACGCTGGGTTATTGGATCGGCGAACCGCACGCGCGGCACGGATATATGCGCGAAGCGATCGAGGCGGTGGTGCATCACGCGTTTCACCACATGGGGCTGAGCCGGGTCGAGGCCGCGTGCCTGCCGGAAAATACGCCCTCGCGCGGGGTGCTGGAAAAATGCGGCTTCAAATACGAGGGCGTGGCGCAATCCTATTTGCAGATCAACGGGCGCTGGCGCACGCATGTTCTGTATGCCGCGCTGCGGGCCGACCGGCGCGGGCGATCCGACGCGCGCTGAGGCCCGGGCGCGCGCCCGGGCCTGGCGCCGCCGCGCGGCGGCGCCACCGCGGAACCTGCGGGAAATTTGAACGGGGGCAATCGCGGGCCCGGGCTCACGCCTCTGTGATCCTCGCCCCTGCGGAGAATCACGCTACCCTTGGGTCAGCTAAGGAGGTGCGCCGATGATCCGATCAATCCTGACCCTGGCCCTGACCCTGCTGGCGGGCACCGCGATGGCGCAGGACCGGCGCATGTCGCATTGCATCGCCATCGCCGACGCGGCGCCGGGCATCGAATACCTGCACAAGGCCAGTTTCGCAGCGCCCGTGCCCGACTACTCGGCGCGGATCACCTATGTGGCGCACGCCTCGTTCCTGATCCAGACGCCCGGTGGGCTGAACATGGTCACGGATTACACGGGCTTTATCGGC
Source organism: Paracoccaceae bacterium (assembly GCA_021767525.1). Taxonomy (GTDB): domain Bacteria; phylum Pseudomonadota; class Alphaproteobacteria; order Rhodobacterales; family Rhodobacteraceae; genus Lutimaribacter. The sequence continues at coordinate 3,420 of JAASTF010000286.1, read as the reverse complement.
AATGTCGACCTGATCCCCGACGTGGTGACGATGAACCACGCCCATTCCACGCATTGGACGGCCAATCCCGACCCGGCGATCCCCCATGTGTTGCGCGGCTGGGGCGAGGAGTTCGGGCAAGGCATCGAGCACCGGCTGGACCTGGGCGAGGTCTATATCCGCAACGTGCCCACCGATATCCGCAGCTTTAACGGGGTCGAGGAAAAGGGCAACTCGATCTTCGTCTTCGAATTCGAGGGCCTGTGCATCGGCCATCTGGGTCATCTGCATCACGAACCCGATGACGCGCAGTTTGCAGCACTTGGCCGGCTGGACGTGGTGATGGCGGCGGTGGATGGCGGCATGACGTTGGATCTGCCCACCATGCTGCGGGTGTTGAAGCGGCTGAAATCCTCGGTCGTGATCCCGATGCACTGGTTCCAGGATTACTCGCTGCAGGCGTTCCTGGACGGCATGTCGTCCGAGTTCGACATCGTGAACGAGGGCGCGCATTCGCTGACCGTGTCGCTGCGCGATCTGCCCGATCGGCCCACGGTGGTTGTGCTGCGTCCCAATTACCTGCGCGCGCCCGCCGATTGAGGCCGGGCAAGGGGGGCGCTGCCCCCCTCGGCCTGCGGCCTCACCCCCCGGAGTTTACCTGGCAAGATGAAGAGGACCGGGCTTGTCGCGGCCCGTTGGCTGTGCCTATCTGGCGCGCGACGCAAGGAGTGAGACATGCTGAAAGACGCCGACGCCGGATTTGTCGACCATCTGCGCGGGCTGCTGCCCGAGCGCGCCATCCGCGCGGTCGAGCCGCGATACCTGGACGAGCCGCGCGGACGCTGGGCGGGGCAGGCGGCGGCGGTTGTCGCGCCGGGATCGGTGGACGAGGTGGCGGCGGTTCTGCGCGCCTGCAACGACGCGCGCGTGGCGGTGGTGCCCTATGGCGGCGGCACCGGCCTGGTGGGCGGGCAGGTGGCGCAGGGCGGGCCGGTGCCGGTGCTTTTGTCGTTGGAGCGGATGACGGCCATTCGCGCCGTGCGGCCCGAGGAAAACGTGATCGAGGTCGAGGCGGGGGCGATTCTGCAGGATGTGCACGCCGCGGCCGAGGCCGAGGGGCGGCTTTACCCGCTGTCGATCGCCTCGAAAGGGTCGGCCCGGATCGGCGGCTTGCTGGCTACCAATGCGGGCGGCGTGAACGTGCTGCGCTATGGCAATGCGCGCGATCTGTGCCTGGGGCTGGAGGTGGTGCTGGCCGATGGGCGGGTGTGGAACGGGCTGAGCCGTCTGCGCAAGGACAACACCGGTTATGACCTGCGCAACCTGATGATCGGGTCCGAGGGCACGCTGGGCGTGATCACGGCGGCGAGCCTGAAACTGGCGCCGCAGCCCGCGGGCGAGGGCACGGCGCTGATGGTGGTCGAAAGCCCCGAGGCGGCGCTGCGCCTGCTGGCGCTGGCGCGTGACCGCATGGGCGAGGGGATCAGCGCCTTTGAATTGATGAGCGGCGTGGGGCTGGAGTTTCTGGCCGAGGCGCTGCCGGATATCCGCCGGCCCTTCGATGCGCCGCCGGCGTGGTTCGTTCTGATCGATGTGGGCCTGGCCGCCGGGCTGGACCCGGCCGAGGCGCTGGAGGCGCTGTTCGCCGAAGCGTTCGAGCGCGACCTGGTCAGCGACGGCGTGATCGCGCAATCGCAGGCGCAGCGCCACGAGATGTGGGAGGTGCGCGAGCAGATCCCCGAGGCCAACCGCCGCATCGGCAGCGTATCGAGCCACGACATCAGCCTGCCGATGGGCCGCGTGGCCGAGTTCATCGAACGGGGTGGCCCGGCGCTGGCCAGGCTGGGGGATTTCCGCATCAACTGCTTTGGCCACCTGGGCGACGGCAACCTGCATTACAACGTCTTCCCGCCCGAGGGCCGCAGCAAGGACGAGTTTCACAACCTGCGCGACGACATCAAGGCTTGCGTGCATGACCTGGTGCACGAGATGGCGGGCTCGGTCAGTGCCGAGCACGGGGTGGGGCGGCTGAAGGTGGCGGACCTGGAAAAATACGGCGATCCGGTCAAGCTGGAGGTCATGCGCGGGATCAAGCAGATGCTGGACCCGCACGGCATCCTGAACCCGGGCGCGGTGCTGCGGGCGGGCGGTTAAAGCCCGTCGAAGGCGCAAAGGGCGTGCACATCCATGCCCATCGCCTCGAGCCGTTTGCGCCCGCCAAGCTCGGGCAGGTCGACGACGAAGGCGCAGCCGACGATCTTGCCGCCCAGCCGCTCGACCAGCTTGATGCCCGCCTCGGCGGTGCCGCCGGTGGCCAAGAGGTCATCGACCAGCAGCACGGTTTCGCCCGCGGCGATGGCGTCGTCATGCAGCTCGACCACCGCCTCGCCATATTCCAGCGTGTATTCCTCGGAAATCACGGCGCCGGGCAGCTTGCCCTTTTTGCGCACTGGCACGAAACCGCAGCCCAGCTGGTGCGCCACCGCGCCGCCCAGGATAAAGCCGCGCGCCTCGAGCCCCACGACCTTGTCGATGCGCTGCCCGGCATAGGGGTGCAGCATCTGGTCGACGGCCATGCGAAACCCGCGCGGATCGGCGAACAGCGTGGTCACATCGCGAAACAGGATCCCCTCGTGCGGGAAATCGACGATGGTGCGGATGTAATCGCGGACGGTTTTTTGCGAATTCATGGTCTTCCCCAGACTAGGCCCCACCCACGTGGTGTGGCCCATCGCTGGGGCGTGTGCAAGAGGGCTTAGCCGCGCAGTCTCATCGCGCGATACACGCGCGCGGGCAACCACGACAGATGTGGTTTGTGCCAATCCATCCGGTCGCGGACAAGCATGGTTTTTGCGGTGATCAAAGTCATTTTATCTTTCCTTTTTCTGCTCATGCGGCTAAATCTGGCATCGCCATCGCATATCTAATGTATATACAAAAGATATGCAGATTTCAAGTGGGGCCACAGGTGAACGCGAAAAAATCCGACAAGGACGCCAAGAAGAGCGAAAAGAAATCCAAGAACAAGGACAGCCAGCTGATCCTGCGGCTGGACAAGGAAGAGCGCGATGCCTTTGTCGAGCTGTGCAAGGAGATGGACACCTCGGCCGCGCGGGAAATTCGCGGCTTTATCCGTCAATTCCTGAAAAAGAACGGCTAGGCAGTGCGGCGCAAAGTGGCGGTCAGCACGCCCATGCCGATCAGCGCGGCGCCGCCCGCGCGGGACAACAGCGTGACGACGCTGGGCCGGGCGATGACGCGGCGCAGCCGGTCGGCGGCCAGCGCATAGGCCAGCGCGTTGAGCGCGGTCACGATGGCCGCGTGGCGAAAGACCGCGCCTGCCGCCACGCCCGGTGCATCCTGCGTGCCCAGCCCCTGCGACGGCGCGCTGCGCAACAGGCCCCAGCCCATCCACACCAGATAGGCCGCGCCCAGCCATTT
>JAASTF010000285.1 GCA_021767525.1 Paracoccaceae bacterium | reverse complement strand
TCACCCGCGCGCAGCCCGATCTGTTGGCCAGCGGCAGTTACTTTCTAGCCCTTTGCGGGGGCCGCGTGGTTTGTGCGGGCGGCTGGACGCGCGGACAACGCGGCCCCGACCATATCGGCCATGTGCGCCACGTGGCGACCGACCCGGCCTGCCTGCGCCGGGGCGTGGGCCGGGCATTGATGCGCGCGGTGATGGAGGATGCGGCGGCGCGGGGCATCACCGATTTGCATTGCCACAGTTCGCTGACGGCGGTGCCCTTCTATGCCGCGCTTGGGTACGCGCGCGTGGCCGAGGTGATAGTGCGCCTGCCGGGCGAGGTCCTGTTCCCCTCGGTCCACATGCACGCGCGGCTGGGCACATAGTAAAAGGGCCGGTCGCGTGACCGGCCCTTCGCATGACTGTGATGTGCCGTGCGGCTTACTCGCGGTTGCCCAGCAGCTGCAGCAGGAACATGAACATGTTGATGAAGTCCAGGTACAGGCGCAGGGCACCCATGATCGCGGACTTGCCCAGCCACTCGCTGTCGCCGTGCTGCGCGTGCTGCAGATATTCGTTCTTGATATCCTGCGTGTCATAGGCGGTCAGACCGGCGAAGATCAGCACACCCAGGATCGAGATCGCGAACATGATCGCGGGCGAGCCCAGGAAGATATTGATGATCGACGCCACGATCAGGCCGATCACGCCCATGATGAGGAAGCTGCCCCAGCCCGAGATGTCTTTCTTGGTGGTGTAGCCCCACAGCGACAGGCCGGCAAATGCGATCGAGGTCACCAGGAACACCTGCGCGATCGAAAAGCCGGTAAAGGCCACGAAGATCCACGACAGGCTCAGGCCCATGATGGCCGCGAACGCATAGAAAAACAGCTGCGCGCCGGCCGCCGACAGGCGGTTGATGGCGGCGCCGAAGGCGAACACCATGATCAGCGGCGCGAACATGACGATCCAGCCCAGGATATTCGGGCTGAGTGTCGCTGGATCGCGGAACACGCTCAGCAGTTGCGGGCTGGTGCCCACGGCCCATGCGACCAAGAAGGTCAGCAACATGCCCACGGACATGGTGCCGTAGACCTTGTTCATATGGGCGCGCAGGCCCTCGTCAATCTGGGCGGCGCGACTGCCGGCCGCCGTCCGGATTGTTTCATATTCAGCCATTCATCCCTCCGATGCGGAAACCCTGTGACCCCGGTTATACGAGGTCTTGGCGCAAATATCGGGGCAGACGGGCATCGTTTCAAGTGTCTTGCGCTGTAATTATGAGTGTTATTCTCATGAATATCCGCACAAGACTGTTTCAGCGCCAGTAATCGGGCGCGTCCCAGATCGGGCGGCTGGCCTCGGCCTGGGCCTGGGCACGGGTGATGCCGATGTCTTGCAACGCGTCGTCGTCCAGCCGGGCCAGCGCCCGGCGCTGGCGGTGCAGGTCGATCATCTGCGCCAGGCTGCGGCGGCGGGCGCGGGGCAGGGTGGGCACAAAGCGGCTGACGCTATCGGAAAACATCGCCATATCTTTTCCTTTCGTGATGCAAGTCGGCGTTTCATCAATCCTGTTGAACTGATACGCCGCGTGCTGTAATTTTGAAAACGAATGTTTTTGACGCTGGCCATCAGGATTCGTGATATGAGGAATATGGACATCACCACCCTGCGCTCGTTCGTGGCGGTGGCGGAAATGGGCGGCGTCACCCGCGCGGCCACGCAGTTGAACCTGACGCAATCGGCGGTGTCGATGCAGCTGAAGCGGCTGGAAGAGCTGTTGGGCGTCGCGCTGTTCGACCGCTCGGCCCGGCGCATCGCCCTGACGCGGAACGGCGAGCAGCTGTTAAGCTATGCCAAGCGCATGGTGCAACTGAACGACGAGGCGATGATGCGCCTGACCGACCAGGCGTTCGAGGGCGAGGTGATCCTGGGCGCGCCCCACGACATCGTCTATCCGACCATTCCGCAGGTTCTGAAAACCTTCAATGCGGCCTTTCCGCGGGTCAAGGTCACGCTGCGCTCGTCCAGCACGGCCAAGCTGCACGATGCGCTGGAACGTGGCGAGGTCGATCTGATCCTGACCACCGAATCCACTCCGCGCCCCGGTGGCGAAACCCTGACCTCGGTGCCGCTGCGCTGGGTCACGGCGCGTGGCGGGCAATGCTGGCGCACGCGGCCGCTGCGGCTGGCATTCTGCAAATTCTGCGCGTTCCGCCCCATCGCGATGGCCGCGCTGGACCAGGCCGGGATCGAATGGGAAATGACCGTTGAATCCGACGACGACCGCTCGATCGAGGCGCTGATCAGCGCCGATCTGAGCGTGGGCGCCCTGCTGGAAGACAGCATTCCCCCGCATCAAGAGGCCGTGCCCCACGGCAGCGGGTTGCCCGACCTGGGCGCGCAGCAGATCAACCTTTATGCCCCGGGCGCCGACGGGGCCGGGCTGGTGGACGAGCTGCGCAAGGTGCTGCGCACCGCCTTTGCGGGCAAACCGGCGGATATGCGCCTTACGGCGTGATTACGACCTTGCCGGTGGATTTGCGCGCGCGCAGCAGCTCCAGCCCCTCGCGCGCCTGATCCAGTGGCAGCACGTGGCTGACATGGGGTTTCAGCCGCCCCTCGGCATACCAGCCCATCAGGGTGCGGATGCTGTCGGTCACCACCTCGGGGCGGAATTTCAGGTAGCCACCCCAATAGACGCCCAGAACGCTAAGGTTTTTCACCATCAGGTGGTTGGCGGGGATTTGCGGCACCTCGCCGCTGGCAAAGCCGATTGGCAATAGCCGGGCCTCGGGTTTGCAGGCGCGGAACGCCGCCTGCCATTGTTCGCCGCCCACCGGGTCATACACCACGTCGGCCCCGCCCAGATCCTTGACGCGGACGCGGATGTCGTCGGTTTTGGCATCGATCAGGTGATCGGCGCCGGCCTGTGCCGCGATCTCCAGCTTGTCGGCCCCGCGCGCGCAGGCGATCACGGTGGCGCCCATCAGCTTGCCCACCTCGACCGCGGTCAGCCCCACGCCCCCTGCGGCCCCCAGCACCAAAAGCGTCTCGCCCGCCTGCATCTGCGCGCGGTGGTGCAACGCGACGTGGCTGGTGCCGTAAGCGATCTGAAACGCGGCGGCGTCCACCGCGCTCATGCCATCGGGCAGGGGCACCGCGCGATTGGCGGGAAAGCACCCCATCTCGGCCAGCCCACCCTGGCCGCCGAACACGGCGACCCGGGTGCCCGGCGCCGGCCCGTCGGTATCCGGCCCCAGCGCATCGACCACGCCCGCCACCTCCATGCCCAGGGTAAAGGGCGCCTCGGGCGTGTCCTGGTATTTGCCCTGCTCCATCAGCAGGTCCGCGAAATTCAACCCGCAGGCCTCGATCTGCAGGCGCACCTCGCCCGGCCCGGGTGCGGGAACTGGCCGATCGGCCAATTCGGCGGGCTCGCCGGCCCGGGATACCTGAAATGCGCGCATCTTTGCCTCCTGCCTGACGGGTCGCGGCAAGATGCGCAGCGCGGCGCCTGCTGTCAAACCACGATATCTTGGTTAATCACCTATAAATTGTGGCGCAAAGGTATAGGGTCGCGCCTGAGGCGTGCGAAAAACATTGATCGCACGGCGCGTCTTGCGCCATTCTGCGCGCGGGGATGAGAGGTTGGGCCTGCCGTGTGACAGTGTGGTGGGGTGGTCTCTCCAAGACAAACAAAATGGAGATTAGTGATGGCGCATCCCGTAGACGTCCATGTGGGCAAGCGTATCCGCCAGCGTCGGTGGCTGGTGGGTATGACACAGCAGCAGTTGGCCGAAAGCGTCGGAATCAAGTTTCAGCAGATCCAGAAATACGAAACCGGCGCGAACCGCGTCAGTGCCTCGCGGCTCTGGGACATCGCCGAGGCGCTGGATGTCGAAGTCAGCTTTTTCTTCGAAGGGCTCAGCGCGGAAACCCCCGATGACGGCACCCCGCAGGACATGCCGCAAGACCTGATGGGCGACAAAGAGGCGATGGACCTGGTGCGCTCGTACTACGCGATCCCGGAAAACCAGCGCCGCCGCCTGTTCGAACTGGCGCGCGTGCTGTCCGACGTGGCTTGAGGCAGGGGCCGCGCTGCGCTAGGGGCAGGGGATACCAGCCCCCCCCGGAGTTCGCGCGATGCCAGACAAGACCGACATCATGGAAACCGCCCACGCGATGGCCGATGCGGCCCGCCGGGCGGTTTTGCCGTTTTTCCGCAGCGCCACGCTGGCGGCGGACAACAAGGATGCACAAGGCTTCGACCCGGTGACCGAGGGCGACCGCGCTGCCGAGCGCGCGATGCGCGCCGTGCTGGCCGACCGCCGCCCCGCCGATGCGATCATCGGCGAGGAATATGGTCAAACCCAGGGTCAAAGCGGCGTCACCTGGGTGCTTGACCCGATCGACGGCACCCGCGGCTTTCTGTCGGGCAC
>JAASTF010000284.1 GCA_021767525.1 Paracoccaceae bacterium | reverse complement strand
CGGCATCAACGACAGCCCGCTCGCGGGCCGCGACGGCAAGAAGGTGCAAAGCCGCGTCATCCGCGAACGCCTGCTGAAAGAGGCGGAATCGAACGTCGCCATCCGCGTCAAGGACACGCCCGGCGGCGAAGCGTTCGAGGTGTCGGGCCGCGGCGAATTGCAGATGGGCGTGCTGATCGAGAACATGCGCCGCGAAGGGTTCGAGCTGTCGATCTCGCGTCCGCAGGTGATCCTGCGCGAGGAAGACGGCCAGACGTTGGAACCGGTCGAAGAGGTCACCATCGATGTCGATGACGACTATACCGGCGCGGTGATCGAGAAACTGACCGGCCCCCGCAAGGGCGACCTTGTCGAGATGAAGCCCGCCGGCGTCGGCAAGACGCGCATCATCGCGCATGTGCCCTCTCGCGGGCTGATCGGCTATCACGGCGAGTTCCTGACCGACACGCGCGGCACCGGCGTTCTGAACCGCGTGTTCCACGGCTGGACCCCGCACAAGGGCCCAATCGCGGGCCGCCGCGCCGGCGTTCTGATCTCGATGGAAGATGGCGAGGCCGTGGCCTATGCGCTGTGGAACCTCGAAGAGCGTGGGCGCATGTTCATCGGCCCCCAGGCCAAGATCTACCAGGGCATGATCATCGGCGAGCACAGCCGCGACAACGACCTGGAAGTGAACCCGCTCAAGGGCAAAAAGCTCACCAACGTGCGCGCCTCGGGCAGTGACGAGGCGGTGCGCCTGACCCCGCCGATCAACCTCAGCCTCGAAGAGGCGATCGCCTATATCAACGACGATGAACTGGTCGAGGTCACGCCAAACGCGATCCGCCTGCGCAAGCGCTATCTCGACCCGCATGAACGCAAGCGGATGTCGAAAACCACCTGAACCGGTCACCCTTCAACGGGGTCGGCCCGCCATCCCGCTCCCCTCCCCCGGTCACGGGGGAGGGTCAGGGAGGGGGTCGAGGCCGGGGTGACGCGGCCCCGCCGCGGCATTCGGATCACGGGTCGATCAGGATGCGGCCCGTCACCGCCAGCGCGTCGCCCCGCCATTCCACCACGACGATCTCGCCCGAGCGCGCAAATGAGCCCGTCAGCGCGCTGATATTCACCTGGTGCGTCACCAGCATCAGCGCCTCGCCCTTGGCCGCGCGCAGCCGCTCCAGCGTCGCCGCCGTTTGCGCCGCACGATCCCCGCGCCCCGCGAAATGCGAATTGAGCGAGGGCACCTCGGTCACATCGCCCATATCCAAAAGCTCGGCCGTATCGCGGCAGCGACACCACTGGCTGGTCCAGACCGCGTCGAACGCGATGCCCCTTTCTCGCAGCGCCGCGCCGATTCGCCGCGCCTGGTCGCGTCCGCGCGCGTCCAGATTGCGTTGGGTGCTGCAATCGTTCACGTCGAAATTGCCGGGATCGCCCGTGCCCGGCGCCAGCGCGTGGCGCATCAGGGCAATCGCGCCGGGCCGCTCCAGCGCGGCCCAGTCATTCGCCGCCGCTAGCCCGGGCCACAGCACACAGAAAAGGATCAGAAAAAACGTTCGCATCGCATCCTCCTTTGGGATGCGAAGGTAGCGCCGGCGCGATGGCTGGCCAGTCAGCCGGTGATTTCCACGATCACCAGGTCGCGTTCCGATGCGCCGCGCGCGTGATCCAGCGCCGCCTGGTATTCGGCGCTGTTGTAACAGGCCTCGGCCGCCTCGACGCTGGGAAAGCGCGCCACCACGTTGCGCGCGCGGTCGCGGCCTTCCAGCTGCACGTAGCGCCCGCCGCGCGCGATGAACTCGCCGCCATGCGCGGCGATGGCGGGGCCGGCCAGCTTGGCGTATTCGCCATAGGCTTCGGTGTCGGTGACGGTCACATGGGCGATCCACAAGGCAGGCATGGCTTATCCTCCGATCACCTGTTTCGCGGCCGCGATGGCCGCATCGGCATTGGCGGCGTCCTTGCCACCGCCCTGCGCCATGTCGGGGCGGCCACCGCCGCCCTTGCCGCCCAGCTCGGCCACGGCGGCCTTGACCAGGTCAACCGCCGACAGCTGGCCCACCAAGTCGTCGGTCACGCCGGCGGCCACCGCGGCCTTGCCGCCCGCATCCGCGATCAGCAGAACCGCGCCGGATCCCAGCCGCGCCTTGTGCTCGTCGATCAGCGCGGGCAGGTCCTTGCCGCTGACGCCCTGCAGGGTCTGGGCCAGGAATTTCACCCCGTCCACATCCTGTGCCTCGGCACCGCCGCCCTGCCCCGCGCCACCGGCCATCGCCAGCTCGCGGCGCAGCTGCGCCACCTCGTTTTCCAGCTTCTTGCGCTCGTCCAGAACGGCACGCACCCGCGCGGCCACATCGTTGGGGCTGGTGCGCAGCTCGGCCGCCGCCGCCGACAGCTGCGCCGATTGCGCGTGCAGATGCTCCAGCGCCGGCGCACCGGTCAGCGCCTCGATCCGCCGCACGCCTGCACTGCTGGCGCTGTCGCCCAGCAGAACGAACACCCCGATATCGCCGGTTTGGCGCACATGCGTGCCGCCGCACAGCTCGATCGAATATGTCTGCCCGTCCGTGCCCTTGCCCGAGCCGTCCAGCGTGCCCATCGACACCACGCGCACCTCGTCGCCGTATTTCTCGCCGAACAGCGCCTGCGCGCCCAGGTCGCGCGCATCGTCCGGCGTCATGATCCGGGTGCTGACGGGGCTGTTTTGCCGGATAAAGGCGTTCACCTCATCCTCGACACGCAGCAGTTCATCTTCGCTCAGCGCCTTGGCATGGCTGAAATCGAAGCGCAGCCGATCCTCGGCGTTCAGGCTGCCCCGCTGGGCGACATGATCACCCAGCGCACGGCGCAGCGCCTCGTGCAGAAGGTGCGTGGCCGAGTGGTTGGCGCGAATGGCCGTGCGGCGGGCATGATCGACCTCCAGCACCGCCGCCGCGTTTGTGGCAATCTCGCCCTCTTCGACCTCGGCGAAATGGATAAACACACCGGCCACCTTCTTGGTGTCGGTCACCCGCGCGCGGCCCGCATCGGTGCGGATCACGCCGGTATCGCCCACCTGGCCACCGGCCTCGGCGTAAAACGGCGTCTGGTTCACCACGATTTGCACTTGCTGACCCTTGGTCGCCGACGGCACCTCGGCCCCGTCCTGCACCAGCGCCATGATCTGGCCTTCGGCGGTTTCCGTGTCATAGCCCAGGAAATCGGTCGCGCCGTGGGTTTCGCCCAGGTCGTACCAGATCGCGGCATCCGCCGCCTCGCCCGAGCCCGCCCAGGCAGCGCGCGCCTTGGCTTTCTGTTCGGCCATCGCAGCGTCGAAGCCGTCGGTATCGACCGTGCGGCCCTTTTCGCGCAACGCGTCCTGCGTCAGGTCCAGCGGAAAACCATAGGTGTCATACAGCTTGAACGCGGCCTCACCGGGCAGCGCCGCGCCGTCGGGCAGGCCCGACAGCTCGTCATCCAGCAGCTTCAGGCCCCGGTCCAGCGTCTGCTTGAACCGGGTTTCCTCCAGCTTCAGCGTCTCTTCGATCAGTGCCTGCGCGCGGCCCAGTTCAGGGTAAGCCGCGCCCATCTGGTGCACCAGCGACGGCACCAGCCGATACATCAGCGGATCGCGCGCGCCCAGCAGATGCGCATGCCGCATCGCGCGCCGCATGATCCGGCGCAAGACGTAGCCGCGCCCGTCATTGCTGGGCATCACCCCGTCCGCGATCAAAAACGAGGTCGAGCGCAAATGGTCAGCGATCACCCGGTGATGCACGCTGCCCGGCCCGTCCGGGTCGGTGCTGGTGGCGTCGGCGCTTGCCTCGATCAGGCTGCGGATCAGGTCGGTCGCGTAGTTGTCATTGGTGCCCTGCAACAGAGCGGCCACCCTTTCGATCCCCATCCCGGTGTCGATCGACTGGTTCGGCAGCTCGGTACGGCTGCCATCCTCGAACTGTTCGTGCTGCATGAAGACCAGGTTCCAGATCTCCACGAAACGGTCCCCGTCCTCCTCGGGCGATCCCGGAGGGCCGCCCCAGTATTGCTCACCGTGATCGAAAAAGATCTCCGAGCACGGCCCGCAAGGCCCGGTCGGGCCCATCATCCAGAAATTGTCGTCCGTGGGGATGCGCAGGATGCGATCGTCGGGCAGGCCCGCCACCTTCTTCCAGATATCCGCCGCTTCGTCGTCGGTGTGATAGACCGTGACCAGCAGCCGGTCCTTGGGAATGTCAAGCTCCTTGGTGATCAACTCCCAGGCAAAGGGAATGGCATCTTCCTTGAAGTAGTCGCCAAAGCTGAAATTGCCCAGCATCTCGAAAAACGTGTGGTGCCGCGCGGTATAGCCCACGTTGTCAAGATCGTTGTGCTTGCCCCCGGCGCGCACGCATTTCTGCGCGGTGGTGGCGCGCTGGTAATCGCGATGCTCGACCCCGGTAAAGAGGTTCTTGAATTGCACCATGCCCGAATTCACGAACAT
>JAASTF010000283.1 GCA_021767525.1 Paracoccaceae bacterium | reverse complement strand
AGCGCGATCGCGATGATCAGGCCCCATTTCATGTCTTCGCGGTTGTTTTCATGCACCAGCGCGTGGTGCGCCCAGGTGGCCGCCGCGCCCGAGCACAGCAGGATCAGCGTGTTGATCAGCGGCAGGTGCCAGGGGTCGAAGGTTTCGATGCCGGCGGGCGGCCACTGGCCGTCGACCGCGGGGCTGTTCGGACCCATCGGGTACATGGCATGCTTGAAGAAGCTCCAGAACCAGGCGGCAAAGAACATCACCTCGGACATGATGAACAGGATAAAGCCATAGCGCAGGCCAATCTGCACCACCGGCGTGTGGTCGCCCACCTGGCTTTCGGCCACCACGTCGGCCCACCAGCCGAACATGACATACAGCACGCCGACAAAGCCGATCAGGAAAACCCAGGGCCCGTTGTCATGCATCCACATGACCGCGCCGAACAGCATGACAAAGCCCGCAATCGAGCCCAGCAGCGGCCACAACGACGGGGCCAGAATGTGATAATCGTGGTTCTTTTCGTGCGCCATCGCGTTTCCCTCGTTGGCTTTTCTTAGTTAACGGATTTGTCCTGCTCGGGGTCAAGCGCGGCTTGTTCCTCGGGCAGGTCGATTTCGTGGAACGTGTATCCCAGCGTGATGCGGTGCACGTATTTGGCGTCGCGGTCCTCGACGATCTCGGGGTCGACATAGAAGGTCACCGGCATTTCCACCCGCTCGCCGGGCTGCAGAACCTGCTGCTCAAAGCAGAAGCAGTCGATCTTGGTGAAAAAGCCGCCCGCCTCGTAGGGCGCCACGTTATAGCTGGCGCTGCCCGCGACGGGGCGATCGGTCGGGTTGTAGGCCTCGTAAAAGGCCAGGCCGGTTTCGCCGATGCGAATTTCCATCTCGCGCTGAAGCGGTTTGAACTCCCAGGGGAAGCCACGCTCTTTCGAGGCGTCGAAGCGCACGGTGATGGTCTGGTCCAGGATCACGTCCGACCCGGCCTCGGCCGTGTTGGTGACGCCGCCAAAGCCGGTCACGCGGCAGAACCAGTCGTAAAACGGTACCGAGGCCCAGGCCAAGCCGCCCATCAGCAGGACAACGCCCACGGTTTGCACAACGGTCTTGTTTTTCGGGTCCATAGCCATGCGTCAGTTCCCTTCTACCTGGCCGCGCGGCGGTTCGAAATCACCACGGGTCACTTTCACCACCGTCAAACCGAAAATGATGACGATGAAGGCCGCCAGCGTCAGGCCCAGGCCGATATTGCGGCCCTTGCGGCGGCCATGCAGTTCGTGTTCCTCGCGAAAGCTCATCGCTTACCAGCCCCCCAGGCCCCAGGGGCGCAGCGCCGCCTCGGCCAGGATCGCGCCGAAATGGGCGAAGAGATACAGCAGCGACATTTTGAAGAACTTCTTTTCGACGATGTACTTGTCGGCAGCGGCGGCCTCCTCGTCCCGGCGCCAGATACCCCAGGCGCCCAGCACGAACATCGCGTTCAGAACCACCGCCACGGCCAGGTAGATGGGCCCGCCGATCGCGGTGAACCCGGCGCCAACGGCCAGCACGGCCAGAAGCAGCGTGTAGACGAAGATGTGGTTGCGGGTGGTGCGGCGGCCGTGGGTGACGGTCAGCATCGGCACGCCCGCGTTTTCATAGTCCGAGTTCATGAACAGCGCCAGCGCCCAGAAATGCGGCGGCGTCCACATGAAGATCAGGGCGAACATCAGCACCGATTCCACCGACACGCCGCCCGTGGCCACGGCCCAGCCGATCATCGGCGGGAACGCCCCCGCCGCGCCGCCGATCACGATGTTCTGCGGCGTCCAGCGCTTCAGCCACATGGTGTAGATCACGGCGTAGAAGAAGATGGTAAAGGCCAGGATCGCCGCGGCGACCCAGTTGGTGGCCAGCCAAAGCATCGTGACCGAAAAGCCCGACAGCGCCACCCCCACGGCCAGCGCCTCGTCGGCGGTGACCTTGCCGGCGGGCACCGGGCGGCGCGCGGTGCGCTTCATCCGGGCGTCGATATCGGCATCCCACCACATGTTCAGCGCACCCGAGGCGCCGCCCCCGATGGCGATGAACAGGATCGCGCAGAAGGCGATGAACGGATGCACCGGCACCGGCGCGGCCAGCAGGCCGACGGCGGCGGTGAACACCACCAGCGACATCACCCGCGGCTTCAGCAGGGCGACGTAATCGCCGAACCCGGCCTCGGGCTGCTGTCTCGTGCTGTTGATGGTGGCGTCGCTCATGGGGGTGTGTGTCCTGTCTGGCTGGATCGGGATGCGCTGGCGGGCGCATCCCGGTTTGGCTGGGATCAGTCGGCCGAGGCCACCTGAACCGAGGCCGGCTTGCCGGCATATTCCTCGATCGCGCCCTGCAGCCAATCGTCATAGGCCTCTTGGCTGACGACCTTGACGGTGATCGGCATGTAGGCGTGGTCCTTGCCGCACAGTTCGCTGCACTGACCGAAATAGACGCCTTCTTTTTCGGCGTTGAACCACAGCTGCGCGATACGGCCCGGCACGGCGTCCTGCTTGACGCCGAAGGCGGGAATGGTCCAGCTGTGGATCACGTCGGCAGCGGTCACATCCATCACCACGGTCTTGCCCACGGGCACGACCACGGCGGTGTCGGTGGCCAGCAGGTATTCATCCTGGCTGTAGCCGTAATCTTCCAGGTCTTCGCGCGCCAGCATGAAGCTTTCGAACCCGAACTCGTGATCGGTGTATTCGTAGCCCCAGAACCACTGGTAGCCGGTCACCTTGATATAGATATCGCCCTCGGGGATTTCCTGCTGCTTGAACAGAACCGGCAGCGAAAACGCCCCGATGAACACCAGAATCACGATCGGGCCGATCGTCCAGGCCACTTCCAGCGGCGAGTTATGCGTAAAGCTGGCCGGATTCGGGTTGGCGCGGCGGTTGAAGCGGAAAATGATGTACAGCAGCAGCACACAGACCAGGATCGTGATCGCGGTGATGATCACCAGGATCAGGCCGTCCAGGCCCTGAAGGTCGCGCGCCAGCTCGGTCGCGGCCGGCTGAAAGCCCGTGCCGCCCTGGGTCGGTTTGCCAATGATTTCCAGCGCTTCCTGCGCATAGGCAGGCACGGCGCCAAAGGCTGCGGTTGCGGCCAGAAGGCTAGAGAAAAGTCGCATGTGTCACCCTGATCGGTTGATCGTTAGTCGTGTTCGGTCCCGTTGGCCCCCGCCCCGGCGATGGTATGCGGCGGGATTCCATTCGATTTGTCGCTGCCTAAAACCACATTATGCCCCACAGGACAACAATTTCGGTTGCGGCAAACGGACGCTTTTTTTGACATAGATCAAATAAGCGCGCCGAAACAAGGGCGGAAAAAGTCGCATCTGAAAGGTAACAAAACGCGCCTTGGCCGCCGCCCGCACCGCACCTTATATAGGGTGTGGGTGCCCAAGCGCCCGTGGCACACCGCGCAAGACAAGGCAGGTTTTCATGGCAGACAGCGATTTTCGCCCCTTCGACACGATGCTCGACCGCGACACGGCCCTGCGCCAGCTGCAAGAGGCGACCGCCGGCGCCGACGATGGCGAGCTGTTCCTGGAACGCCGCCGCGCCGAGGCGCTGGTGTTCGACGATGGCCGCGTGAAAACCGCCAGTTACGATGCCTCCGAAGGGTTCGGCCTGCGCGCCGTGCGCGGCGAGGTGTCGGGCTATGCCCATTCCTCGGAAATCTCGCCCGCCGCGCTGACCCGCGCGGTCGGCACCGCGCGTCTGGCGGTGGGCGATGGCGGCGGCACGCTGGCCGCCGGGCCGCAGGCCACCAACCGCCACCTCTATACCGATGCCGACCCGATCGCCGGCACCGAATTTCCGGTCAAGCTCGATACCCTGCGCGAGATCGACGCCTTCGCCCGCGGGCTCGACCCCCGCGTGGTGCAGGTCACAGCCACCATCGCCGCCTCGTGCCAAGAGGTCGAGATCCTGCGCCCCGACGGCCAGCACATGCGCGACGTGCGCCCGATGACCCGCGTGAACGTGTCCGTGATCGTCGAGGATCAGGGCCGCCGCGAGTCCGGCACCGCCGGGGGTGGCGGCCGCGTGGGGCTTGACGGGCTGCTAGACCCCGCCGACTGGCAGGCCAAGACGCAAGAGGCGCTGCGCATCGCGCTCGTCAACCTGCGCGCCGAGCCTGCGCCAGCCGGCGTGATGGACGTGGTGCTTGGCCCCGGCTGGCCCGGCATCCTGCTGCACGAGGCCGTGGGCCACGGGCTGGAGGGCGATTTCAACCGCAAGGGCAGTTCCGCCTTCGCCGGGCTGATGGGGCAGCGCGTGGCCGCCCCCGGCGTGACCGTGCTGGACGATGGCACCCTCCCCGACCGGCGCGGCAGCATCACCTTCGACGACGAAGGCACGCCCAGCGCCCGCAACGTGCTGATCGAGGACGGGATATTGGTGGGTTTCATGCAGGACCGGCAGAACGCCCGGCT
>JAASTF010000282.1 GCA_021767525.1 Paracoccaceae bacterium | reverse complement strand
GGGTTCCTTGGCGAAGGTCACGTTGGCCATGACCGAGGTTTCCCCAAGGGTGGCGATGACCGAGCCATCTGCCTGGCGGGCAACCTTGCCCGTTTCCAGTGTGAGCGTTTCATCGCCCCACTGCATCGTCTTCGTCGTAATATTGAACATCGTCGTTTCCTGTCTGGGGCTCTCCCGGGCGTATCCCGGGTCCCCGTTTGAATGGCGGCCCCATTGCCGCCGACCCCATCATCCTACCATGCGCCGGGGTCAAAGCGTCACGTCTTGGATGGGGGCGCCTTACAGGTTTTTGCCCCGATTTGAAAGCAAAGAGTTGTCACAGCGGGTTTTCCGCCGCCGATAGGCCGCGTGACGCGGCGCTTAACAGCCGCGCTTTCCAAGCTAGACTGTCCAACATGGCGGGGCGGGGCAGAAAAGGGCAGATGGTGGCTGGATCGAAAGCATGGATCGCGGGTTTGCTGGCCTTGTGGCTGGCCTGGCCTGCAATGGCGCAAGGCGTCGACCGGGTGCCGCAGCCGCAGGCGCGTATTCTGGCGATCGGGGATTCCCTGCTGGCGTGGCACGGCCTGACCGCGCGATCGATCCCGCAGGTGGTGGCGCGCGCGCTGGGCGAACCGGTGGACAACCGGGCGGTGTCGGGGGCGCATGTGATTTATAACCTGCCGCTGACCGGCGCGATGGGGATGCGGATTTCGGCGCAGTTCGGCCGGGATGCGCCCGATTGGGTGATCGTTTCGGGCGGCGGCAACGACCTGTGGCTGGGCTGCGGTTGCCGTCAGTGCCAGCGGCGGATGGATCGGATGATCTCGGCCGATGGGCGCAAGGGGGCGGTGCCCGCTTTGCTGGCGCGCATCCGGGCCACCGGCGCGCGGGTGGTTTACGTGGGATACTTGCGCAGCCCGGGGCGTGGCAGCCTGATTGATGGCTGCCGCGACGAGGGCGACGCGTTCGAGGCGCGCATTGCCGCGTTGGCGGCGCGCGTCGAAGGCGTGCATTTCCTGTCGAATGCCGATCTTGTGCCGGATGGCGACCGGTCGTTCCACGCGCCCGACGGGATACACCCGTCGATCAAGGGCAGCCGTGCCATCGGCAACCGGGTTGCGGCGCTGATTGCGCGGCTGGACGCGACGCGGCAGCTGAAACGCTGACGGGGCGGCGCATTGGCACCGCCCCGCGTAAGTTGGGAACCGCGGATGGCGCGTCAGGCGTCTTTGCGCTTGCGCCGGACGAACAGGCCCAGGCTGCCCAGCCCGAAGGCCAGAAGCGGCAGAGAGGCCGGAACCGGCACAACGTTCATGGTGCCCAGGATGTCGACATTCAGACCCGAGGGCGAGCCGGCGGGCAGGTTGGCGCTGGCCGAGCTGCCGTTGTCGAAGAACAGCGTGATCATTTCCGAGCCATCCAGGAGTGTCCGGCCGCCAGCGTTGAAGATACCCCCGCTGGACAGCCCGTCATAATCCAGGTTGGAATAGCTGAAGCTGCTGCCGTCACCGATGGACAGGCCCAGCCACGACACGGTGAAAAAGTAATCGCCGCTGATCGGGTTGGTGAAGGTGCCGGTGGGCGAGCCGCTATACAACCCGCCGTTGATGTCCCAGATCGGCGTGCCGTTTCCCGCTGCACCCGAATCCACCCCAAGGTCGATCGTGATGCCGGTCAGCGTCAGGCCGCTGCTGTTGGTGATGGTGCCGGATTGCAGGAACGACCCGCTGGTAAAGTTGCCGACCGTTGTGGTGGCGAAAGCGGCACTTGCCGAAACACAGGATGCGATGGCCGCACAGGCGGCCAGAACTTTGAACTTCATGACAAACTCTCCAAGAATAATCGTCGTTTAATATTGGTTAACATATCCGTGATCGCGTTTTCGTTCAAGAAACAGCGGCCCGCAACCGTTCCGCGATAGGCGACAATTGGGGGATTGGCCTGAATTTTCAGCGTAATACGGCGGGCGGGTTTGCCGTGGCCTGAAGGGCGAACGGCCCGGTGCCTGACGGGGAATCACCCCGGCCGGCACGAAAAAACGCCCGCGTCTTGCGACACGGGCGTTCGGAAATCTGTCGGTGATCGCGCGTCTTAGCGGCGGATGCCCAGGCGCTTGATCAGGTCCTGGTAACGCTGCTCTTCCTTGCCCTTCAGATAGTCCAGCAGCTTGCGGCGCTGTGCCACCAGCTTGAGCAGACCACGGCGGCCGTGGTTGTCTTTCTTGTGGGTCTTGAAGTGCTCGGTCAGGGTGTTGATGCGCGAGGTCAGGATGGCAACCTGCACTTCGGGCGAGCCGGTGTCGCCGTCCTTGGTGCCGAATTCCTTGATGACGCGTGCTTTTTCTTCTGCAGTGATCGACATCGGGGTCTCCTTGGATCTAAGGGTTCAGGGCGCAAGCCGGGATGTCGTCCAGCAAGGTCCTATGGAGTGCACCGCCCGGGGGATTCCCGGTGCGGATGCGGGCGTATAGGGGATATTCGCGCCTTTGAAAAGGGGTGTCAGCGCGTGCGCAGCAGTTGCAGCACCTGCTGGCTGGGATAGCCGTCGGGCGCCACGCCCACCGATTGCTGGAACGCGCGGATCGCGGCGATGGTGTTGGGGCCCACGATGCCGTCGATCTTTTCCACGGCATAGCCCTTGCGTTTCAGGCGGCGCTGCAATTCCTGCCGCTGGTCGAAATTCAGCGGGTCGTAGCCGCGCGGCCAACTGGCCTGGATCGGCGGGCCGCCGGCGATGCGGTCGGCCAGGTGGCCCACACCCAGCGCATAGGCATCGGCGTTGTTATAGCGTTTGATGACGTTGAAATTGTCGAACACCATGAAGGCCGCGCCCGCCGTGCCCGCAGGCAGCAGGATCTGCGCCGCGCCGTAATCGCGCACCGGGCGGCCGTTCATATCGACCACGCCCTGCGCGGCCCAGGCCGAGGGCATCCGTTTCGCGTTGGTAGGGGCAAAGCCGCGGGGCAGGCGCACCTCGACCCCCCAGGGCTGACCGGTTTTCCATCCGAAGCGGCGCAGATAGGCCGCGGTCGAGGCCAGCGCGTCGCTGGGGTCGTTCGACCAGATGTCACGCTTGCCATCGCCGGTAAAATCCACCGCATAGGCCAGGTACGACGTGGGGATGAACTGTGTATGCCCCATTGCGCCGGCCCACGACCCTTGCATGTTGCGCGGCGCCACGTCGCCCGATTGCAGGATTTGCAGCGCGGCGAACAGTTGCTTTTCGAAAAACGCCCCGCGGCGCCCATCGAAGGCAAGGGTGGCCATCGCCTCGATCAGGTTGATGGTGCCGCGCTTGTCGCCGTAATAGCTTTCCAGGCCCCAGACCGCGGTGACGATTTCCTTTTCCACGCCATAGGTCTGTTCGATGCGCGTCAGCGTGCGGTTGTGGCGGCGCAGGGCGCGCTGGCCCTTTTCGACGCGGTCGGAACTGACGGCGTTATCAAGGTAATCCCAGATCTGTTTCTTGAACTCGGCCTGGTTGCGATCCTTGGCGATCACGTCGGCGTTGTAGCGCACGCCGCGAAAGGCGGCGTTGACGACCGAGGGGCTGATGCCGCGCGACACGGCGCGGGCCTTGTATTGAGCGACCCAGCGTTGGAAGGCGGCGTTTTTCGTGGACATGACCGGCGTGGTGTTCAAATCGGCGGGCCGTGGCGTTGGGCGCAACGACAGCGCGCCGGTCGTATTGGGCGCGGTGGCCGCGACCGGGCGCGGTTCGGGGCGCAGGGACTGCGCCACCGGCCCGGCCAGGGCCGCGTTTGTGGTGATGAAAACGCCCAGGATGGCGGGTGTCAGAAACCCGAAACGCATTGCTCGCCCCTTTGTTTTGTTCTTGGCAACAATGGTAGCGCGAATCCGGCTTTGCGTGAAGTGCGACAAGTCGGGGCGGCGGCGGTTTGCTGCTGTGGTGCTGAGGGCCGCGCCCGACCCTGGGTGGGCGCCGCAACGGTTGGTCCGCGTGTTTCGCTTTAAAGCAGAGATGCCGCGCGCATTGTGAAAGACATTGCCAATGCGCCCTCCCGGGGGGAGGGTCGGGCGCGGCCCGGGGCAGGCCCGGGCCAGACAGATGGCCGATGGGTCGCCCGGCCTACCGACCCTTGCGCTTGAGCTTGCGTTTGACCTGCGTATCCTTGCGCTTGGCCTTGGCGGCCTTGCGCTTTACCGGGCCGCCTTTGCCGCGCCCGCGCCCACGCCCTGGGCGGCCGCCGCTGGGGCCGGGCATGTCCTTGCCATCCAGTTCCAGCAGTTCCAACGCGATGCCGCCGGTCACCGGCGCGGCCTCGACAAGTTTCACGCGCACCCGCTGGCCCAGCGAGATCACGGTGCCGGTGTCCGACCCAAGCAGAGTGCCGGCGTCGCGGTCAAAATGGAAATATTCGTCGCCCAGACTGCGCATCGGGATCAGCCCGTCGGCGCCGGTTTCGTCCAGTTTCACGAAGACGCCGAACTTGGCGATGCCGCTGATCTTGCCGGT